>CAJPPJ010000023.1 GCA_905372515.1 uncultured Eubacteriales bacterium | reverse complement strand
TAAGATTATCGTACTTTTCTGCTGTCCTTCCTCTATAATTTTTATCTTTCCATTCAAGAGAAACATTATATCCTCTTTTTTCCATCTCTTTCATAACTAATACATGGTAAATAAAAAGATGATATGGGGAATATAAAAATACATAGTCCACAGTTTTATGTTTCTTTTTCCATCCGTTTCCTCTCAGAGCACAACATTCCCTATGTTGCCCAAGAAGCTGATTTTTTGGCAATAATGATATAAGTTTTTCATGCCATAGTCTCATATTGTTCTCCTGTTAATAAAGTTGATTTTTGTAAATATTCATTAGGATATTTCTTTAATAAATTGTTAATGTATTCAATTACAAGTTTCTGACTATTTTTTCCATCCATATATTTATTTAATATATCAAATAATGTCTGTTTTTCAATTATACTTGCATCTTTTTTCAAATATCCCCATATGTGAAGAATAGCATTACTAAAATCTTTTTTACTCTCCTTCATATCTCTTGTTTTCTGTATTTTTTCATTTAAGTATAAAATATCAAGCTTATTTCCTCTCAAGTATTCCCTTATCTCCAAATATGCTTTATGTGATTTACTTAGTACAAAATATTTATTTTTTGCCCATAACTCTTCACATTCTTTTCTTATGTCTTTGTCTCTCATATTAATTCCTCTTTCAAAATATTCAAACTTAAAACAAATCACATAGTATATGTCTTCTGATGTGATTTGTGAGATAAACTTTTTGTTATTTGGCAAAAGTACTGAATATTAACTTTACATTTCTTCTTTATAATAAGCATTTACTATATTTTTGAAATTATATATGAATTCATTATTTTTTATTACTTCTTTAATACCATATCTATTTTTCTTATATACAGTATCATTTTTAATAAAATAAATACTTCCATTACTTATAACAGCATCTTTTATATCTTTATCACTATATAAAAGTATTTTACTATTTATATCTTTTTTACTTACTTGATAAAATTTCCAATCTTTAGTTATAAAATAATAGTTTCTTGAATTTTGATATACCTTAATATAATCATATTTATTTAAAGCTTTATATCTTCTTACAGGAAAAAACACTTTATTACTTATAAAATCATTTATATTTCTATTCGACCAATTTTTACCATCAAAGTATTTAGCTTCTATTTTTTCCATAACAGATTTATATGGATCTATGACATATTGAGTATCATCTGTTCTATTAACTAAATAAAGTTTATTATCTACTATTCCTTGTACATAAAGAGTTTTTGAAGATGGATGATCAAAATTAAAATAACTATGTGTGTTTTTTATTACATCTATAATCTTAAATCCATCTATTAAATCATCTTCTGTATATTGTGGAAAAATTAAATAGTTATTTATCATATAAGAAAGTTCATTATAATAAATATCTTTATTATTAGTAGTAAAATAGTTTTTCTTATATCCTTTAGTAGATAATTCTGCTATATAGTGATATTTATAAAAAAATTGATTTTTTTCATCTGTAGTATTACTTTTATTATAAAGTTCACTATCTACATAATTATTAAAAGATTTTATATTAATTATATGATTAACTAACATTTGATCTACTTGTTCATGATTTTGATAACATCTTACATAATTATATTTAACTTTTTTTAAAAATTTTAACATAATACAAGTAACATTATTTTTTTCTTTTATTTCGATGTCTTGTACTATTTTCTTTTGATGATTAAAAAAATTACTAATATCATAATTAAAAACTTTATTTCTATATTCTAACTTAATTGAATAGAAATCATCTTCTTTTGTTTTTTCATATATTTCATTTATTTTAATCTTTTCACTATTTTTAACCATTTCGTATTTAATATCATGATGATTATAAAATACTCCTATTAAATATTGAATAATTAAAAATACTACTGATAATATAATTGCTGTATAAAATGCTTTTTTTACCATTTTTTATCCTCTTTATGTTAATTTAAATACTTTAAAAATTTGTGATAATAAATTAACTATACTTTGTAATACATCTAAAATAATGCTAAATATATTTTTCTTATTTTTCTTTTTACTATTACTAGTATTATTACTTTCTTTTTGCCATAAACCTTTTTTAGCTTCTTTTGCTTTCTTTTCTATTTCTTTTAATTCTTCTACATACTTATATTTATCATAAATATAATCTACTTTTGCATATCCATTTTCCACTAAATCTTTTTGTAATAATTTGTCATCTAAGAATACCCATCCTAAATTTCTACCATATCTATCTTTTCTTTCACTCTTATTATCATATTCTATTTCAATAGTCTTTGCTTCTTGTAATCTTTTACAAGTATAATTACTTGCTTCTTTTCCATAAAATTCTACACCTTTTTTAGGACTTTTAGTTTCTGGTGTATTAACTGCTAAAAATCTTAATGTAAATACTTTATTGTTTCTTTCAAATTTAGCAGTATCACCATCTACACATTTTACAAATTTTACTTTTTCTTTTGTATTAGCAAATACTATTATAGGTATAAGAAAACTAAATATTAAAAGTTTTTTAATTATCGAAAAAATCATCAAAGAAATCGTCTTCTTCATTAGATAAAACCTCATTTACTTCTTTTTCTATTTTCTTAGTATTAATATTATTTTCTTTAGGAGAAATATTTAAAGGAACTTCTATTTTTTCTAATTTAACATCTGGTTTAACAACCTTTTTCTTTTCTTCTAATTCCAATAATTCTATTTCTTCTTCTATTTTAGAAATCATAGAATCAACTTCATTAAGTTCTATTTTCTTAGCTTCTTTAGCCTTGTTTAATTTTTCTTCTTTTTCTAGTTTTTCTATTTCTTTTGCTACATCAAACTCATTTAAAAAATTATTATATTTACTTCCTTTATCAAAAAAGTTAGGTCTTTTAAAATCATCTTCTTTAAATAAAGAACCAGTAACACTTTCTCTTTTTTCTTCTCTTAACTTTTTAACATAAGCTTTTAAATCAAATACTTCTAATTCTTTCTTTTCATGAGATGGATATTCCATATCATCAAATGTTCTTCCCCAATCCATTTTAAAATCAGGTGTTAAAGATGTTTTAAAAGCATCAAATCTATGTCTTTTAACTATAACATCAAATTCTTTTAATTTTTGTAAATCACTTACTGTAACTAAAGGAGTCGATGCTGTTTTATCATCTTTTTTACTTTTTACTTCTCCACACATTTTAGAAATTTCTTCTAGTGCTTGAAGTTCTGTTGTAAGTAAATAAACTAAGTTACCACAGTTACCTTTTATTGTTTCTGCTATTTCTTTACCATAAACTTGATTTAATTGAGCAAAGTTTTGAATGATAAAAGTCATTCTAATTTGTCTACTTCTTGCTGCAGTAATCATACTGGTAACATCTTTTAATTGCGGCATATTTGCAAACTCATCTAACAAAAAGTTAGTTCTAACTGGAAGTTTACCACCATTTTCAAATGCTACATCTATAAGTTTTTCATAACATTGTTTTACAAATATTGTAGTTAATGCATGATATGTATTTTTTTCATCATGAACTATTATAAATACTGCTGTTGGTTTTCTTCCAATATCACCCATATTAAAGTCACTACGAGATAACATTTCACTTAAGTTTTCTCTAGTAGTAAATATTTTTAATTTTTGCTTAAACATTGAAACTATACTACCTTTAGTTTCACTTGGCGCATTAACTGTTCCAGATAAATTTCCATAAATACTAGATGTTTTATCTTTAGAGTTCATATACTCTTTTAAAGCTTGAACTCCTTCTACTTTTTCTTCACCAACTGAATCCATATATGCTACTGAATTAATATTTATTTCACTTTTTTTACCATCTTCAAATAAACTTTCTACAAGTCCTGCAAAATAATCTCCTGCTGTATTTCCCCAGAAAGCATCATCTGTTTTTTCTTCATGTAACATATTAGCAGCTAAGTCATCTATTAACTCAGTTGCTTTATCTTTATTTCCACTTTTATATAATTCATAAGGAAGTTCAAGTGGATTCCAACAATTACCTCTTTGAGGATTTCTAAAGTTTAATACGACTATATTATATCCTCTTGCTTTAAGAAGTTTTCCTGTTTTTTCATATATTTCCCCTTTAGGATCGGTAATTATCATAGATTCTCTTTTTTTAGCAAGTATTTTTACCATAGGAAAAATAACACAAACTGTCTTACCACTACCAGTAGTCCCTATTACCAAGTTATGAAAGTTAGTATTATCTACATAACATTCATCTTTATTCATAATAAGAGGAATACCTGCTACATCAGAATCTCTTGCTCTTGGATCTAATCTTTTTAAAGCTTGTTTAAAATCACTTTCTTTTACCCACTTAGAATATCCAGTCGATGGTTTAGAACCTATTTCAAAACCAAAACCTTTTTCTCTTTCAAAAAATGTTTTTTCTACCATTACAAATGTTGCAATTATAACAATTAATGTAATACCTAAAGTAGTAAATAATAAAGGTGGTAACATACCCGGAAATGGATTGATACCTATTAAAATATTTTCAGTCACTAAAGAATTAATATTTCCTACTCCTATTGACACAGTCAAAAATAAAAACAAAGAAAATATTAATAATTTCATTACATCTTTTTCTTCTGCTTTAAATTTTAATTTCATTAACCATTCTCCTTCTTTTTATCTTTATCATATATTTCTAAATTATCTCTATATTTATATATATGAGTCAAAAGTTCATCTTTTGTCTTTTCTTTATTAGTAGAATCTTTAAATTTATCTTTATAATATTCTTCTAAAAATACTGAATCTATCATATTCCAATAGAATACTGAGCCACTATTATCACTATTTAAATTACCTTTTTTAGTATCTATATTATACTTCACTATATTAGTATTAGAACTACAATTAAAATTCTTTTCGTTTTTTTCTAGTTCATCTATTGTCTTAGATTTAGCCTCATCATTTCCTGCTATTTCTCTTTTATTTCTACTAAACAAATCACATTTAGTTACTCTTTCCATTTGAAAAGAAGCTAAAATATTAGCATATTTTTCATTTAATGCTTCATTTATTTGTCTAGATGTACTACTATCAGATGGATTAGTACTATAAAAGGATGGATCTTTATCAGCAAGTAATACTGCAAGAAGTAGATATTTGTCTACATCTACATTATAGTCTTTTTTATATTTATTTACTACATTATCAACTATATTATATATTTTACTGGATGTATTTCTTTCACTAGTAGTATCAGTTGTTTTATTTAAAAATGGTACTTTGACATTTACTGCTGTTCCTATTAAAAGAATAAGTAAAGGTACTAAAAATATAAATACAATAGCAAGTGATATAGGAACTAAAAGCTTATATTTACTAAGTAAACTTACTACTTTAACTCCAGTTTTAACGTTATCTATTTTATTTTTCAAATTAGCTGTACTATATCCACTAGGAAAATTATAACTAGATGAAGAAGTAGAATTTTCTTTATTCTCTTCTACTTCATCTTTAATACCATATTTTTCTATTAAGTTAGTACTAGTAGGCATAGTTACTTTTCTTTGTAATTTTTCTTTATCTATATTAGATGGTTTAGAAAAAGAAGAGTAGCTATTTACTCTTTTTCTAAGTTTTTCATTCATAACTACCCTCCTTTATTTATTTAATTATAGTCCTCCACCACTACCAAATGAAGATAGTTCTTCTGGTGTTGCTATAACATTTATTCTCATTCTTCTATTACCACAAACAAATAATGCTTCTCCTTGCGAATAAGTCTTAATACTTTCTTTTTCATTATCATTTAAATCGATAAGTTTTGCTAAATCTTCTGCTGCTTGTTTCTTAAGTCCCATAATTAAATAATAAGATGCATTATCAAATATTGCTTTACCTTGAGTTATCAAGTTAGGATCTGCAAAATCACTTGGTTGTTGAGTAATAATAATAGTTCCTGTTGAATATTTTCTTGCACGACGTTGAACTTGAGCAAGGAATGCTGCTCCTAAACTATTTTTTTCACTTAACAATACGTGAGCTTCATCAACCATTAAAACAGTATCTCTATTTCTATTTAAACATAGTCCCCAAGCATATTTTAATACATTGAAGAACAATGCATTCTTAACATTATTTTCAGCATTCATTAATTCTTTAATATTAAAAGTTATAAAATCTGAATTATGAGCTATTGTTGTTTTACCATCAAAATAATACCTAAGTTCATTAACTAATGGTCTAATCTTAAGTTCTAGTTTTTCCATCATATCTCTTTCGTGAGTATGATCTGTCATAGCCATCATTCTACCTTTAATAGTTGTATATACATCTGAAAATGTTGGATAATCATTAGCTGTATAATTATAAAAATTAGTAGTATTAAAATCTATTCCAAATCTTCTATATGTATCTTGTACTACTTCAGAAAATAATGTTAATGTATCATCTTCCATAGATGGATCATAATACTTCATAAATGCTTTTAAAAATTGAATAGTACCAGTTAGTATTGAATTACCTAAAGAAGCACTTTCTTTCATATCTTCTTCATCGTAATCAATTACTATTTGAAGGGGATTAATCATTCCAAATTCTCCACCTTTACCTAAGTCAATTGTATCTCCACCATAAAGTTTAGTCATTTCTTTAAGTTCATTTTCTGGATCTATTGCTACTATTTGACAAGAATTTCTAATATGTGTTCTAAGTAATAATTTAGCTGCTGTTGATTTACCAGATCCAGTAGTACCAAGCATAATCATATTAGCATTATTTCTATTATTTTCTTTTCTTAATTTGTATAAAAATTGATTAAATAAGATTACTCCTCCAGAAAAATCTACTCCAAGTAAACAAGAATCTCCTGGATCTTTAATACTATCAAATATAAATGGATACATTGCTGCTATAGTTACTGAAGGAATTGGTGTACCGATTCTTTCTTCAATAGAAGAAGGTGGAAATAAAGGTAACATAGATTTAAATACTCTTTCTTGTTCGAATCTAATAGATATAGCTTTCATTTCCATAGCTTCTAAATAGTTTTTAACTTGAACTTTCTTTAATTCTAATTCTTCCTTAGTATCAGCAGTAATCATTATATGCATTTGAAAATCAAATATTCTAGCATTAGAACTTGCTAACATATTAACAAAGTATTCAAGTGATTCAAAATCAAGTCTTATTCTTTCTTGAGTAGTTTTATCTTTTTCATTTTGATATAAATTTTTTAACTCTGCTATTTGTTTGTTAAGCATTTTTCTAATAGACATAAATGGTACTGGAATATGTTTTACTACTATTTTAATTCCAGACATTGTAGTAAGTGTAGATAAATAACCTGGTGAAATAAAATTAGGAAAAGAGATTACTGTAAGTATTGTTGCATATTTATCACTTATGAAAAAATCACTTGGATAAAATTGTAATCCTTTTGGTGCAAGTTCTGCTCTTAATCTTGTACTCATAATGATACCACCGTCCTAAATTCTGTTGTTTTACCACCATTTAAGAAATTATCTAATACTACTCTTAAATCTTCATTAGTTACTTGTGTTGTTGCAAGTCCACAACTAGATAAAGAATTTATTAAATGTCTTATTTTCTTTTGAATATTTTCTGGATTTCTTTCTTTAAATAATATGTAGTATTCTGTATCAACTACTGAATTATTTATAAATCCATTAGCTTTTTGTATATCTTCCATAATAAGTTTTCTTATTGCTACTGAAGTAGTTTGATTATACATAACTTGAAGTCTAGACATATATACTGATATGTCTACAGGTCTATCTGCTACTACTAACCAAAATTCATAATCTATTTGATTATAAACTTGTTTTAAGTTAGATATAACCATATTTTGTTCTTCTTCACTTAAAATAAAGATATTTCTTGGTATTATTTTAACTCCTGATACTTTATCATTATTATTCAAAATAATCATACCATCAGTTATATTTTTAACTGGTAACCAGTTTTCTGTAACTCTATTTCTTTGGCTTGACATTACTACACCATCCTCTCCAATAATAAACTTGCGTTTCACTATAATATCTATACATACTTTCTAAAAATACCAATCCATTATGATAATGAGCTGGAAGTGGAAATACTAAAAGTCCACTTACAAGTAAAGGAAGTAACATAAGTATAGTATAAAATATATTACTTGCAGCTTTAGAAAATATAATCATCAAAAGTACGGTTGTAACTATCCCAGTTGCAAATATACCTAAATCTATTGGACGAAAATATCCAAATATCAAATTTCCTCTTTTTGTATTAGCCGGTATTAAAAAATTATTATTCACTAGCTACCTCCTATTTATCTTTTATTAGGATCAAATCCTCTATTTTTTTCTGTTAAATTATGAGTTGTTAAAGTTTGCATCTTAGTATCTTTTCTTGCAATTCTAGCATCTCTTTCTTGTTCTACTGTAGTTTGATTAACAACTGATCTTGCTTTATCAACAACAGTAGTTTTTTCTTCTTTAGGTCTATTGTCCCTATATTTTTCAATAAATGTTTCTTTTGGATCAATATAAGTC
The DNA here is from genome assembly GCA_905372515.1 of uncultured Eubacteriales bacterium. Classification (GTDB taxonomy): domain Bacteria; phylum Bacillota_I; class Bacilli_A; order RF39; family UBA660; genus CAJPPJ01. The sequence goes on along the minus strand of CAJPPJ010000023.1, from coordinate 3,223 downwards.
TTAATTTCTTCAAAATTCTTCTTAGCATTTTCGTATTCTACAGCTTTTTGATCACTTACAGTAGTTGTTCTATCAAGTTCTGCTTTTGCTATACCAATACCTACAGTATCGTTTGGATGAGTAGAAACTATTTGTTCGTAATTTAATTTAGCTTGTGCTTGTCTAGTTTGAGCAGTAGTCATTTCAACTTCAGCATTTTTCATATTCTTCTTAGCTTGTTCTAAATGCCACTGTGTAGCATTGTATTTTCTTTGAACTGAAGATTTTTGAATAGATGATGCTTTATCTTGAATAACATCTGTAATAGATCTCATCTTAGCATCTTTATTTCCTGTTCTAATTTGAGTTGCTAGACTTCCTCCAGATTTATATGCTTCTAAAGTAGAAGTACCTTTCTTACCATTCGTATAACCAGTTCTAGCTCCTGCAACTGCACCAGTTAAAGCTCCAGTAAGACTTCTTCCACCAACAAGTCCTCCTACTGCCCCAAGTGCTGTACCTGTCATACCTCCAACAATACCACCAATAGTTGCAGATAATTCTTTATTATCATCCTTAACTCCAATGATACTCTTAACAAATCCAGGTATATCTTTTGCAAATTTTAAAAGTCCTAGTATTAAAATAACTTTTAAATATGCAAGTCTCATAGGATCTTCTTTTAATCCTTCAGCTGCTCCATAGTCTATAAATAATTTATCAGTAGCTAAAGCATTAATAAAATATAAAACTATATATATCGTTCCAAGAGATAAGAATATATCTAAGAATGTAGAAATTAAAGTTCTTAACCATGAATAAAAAGCTTGATCTTTTTTATCTGATGTATCTAAAAGTGATAACACTGGTATCGGTGCAATCATCTCTAAAATAATCATTTTAAATACCCTAATTGCTACTTTTAAAGTTATAGAAAAAAGTAAAAATACTGTAATAGCACCTACTATTGTAGATAAAGGCCATTTATATTCATATCGATAATGTGATCCAAATCCTAAGAAACCACTATTATCATTTTCTATTATCTTTTCACTAAATTCTTTGATACTTTCTATTTCTTTAGTTCCATCAACACTAGCATAATTGTTATTAGGATCTCTTCTAGGTGAAAAGAAAGATCTAAGTAAAATTAAAGACATCTGATTAGAATTCTTTTTTACTGTTTCATCGACATTATTACTTGTTTTTTCTTCTGCAAATAAAATTCTAGGTAATACAGGTAAAAATACTTTTTGAGCCCTATAAAGTATATTAAATGCTGTTGGTAATAACATAATAATTATTATTACAATAAAAACATTAGTAAATATTTTTCTAACACCTTTTTTAGAATCTAAAACTTTATCAGGATCAAACATTAACTGAAAAAACGATATAGTTAATTTAAAGAGCATTATAACTCCTAAAATAGCATATATCCTATTTCTAAATGAATCGATTATTCCTATGTGTACCCTTAGAGAAGATAAATCAAATATTCCTTGAGTAACAAACTCAATAATAGAATAAATAAAGTAATCTATACTTCCAACTATCCATCTAAAGGCATCTATTATTATATTTTTATCCATAAATCACCTTAACTTGAAGTTTTATTATTTTGATTATTAGTAACTCCACACAATGGATCATCTACTAAATTTAAATTTGTTTTAACAGGAGGTAAATTTAATATAAGTTGTAAAATTGTAGGTATTAAAAAAACAAGTACTGCTGCTATAATTCTATTTCTAGCATTAATTAATACTGACTTGGACATATTTTCTTCTTTAGATCCAGCTACTGCACTCACGACATCTAAAGATATAAGTACTATAAGAACTATAGGTACTATCATTTTAACTAAGTTAATACCATCATTTAACATCTTCCATGCTTCTTGAGTAAATATTGCATTACAGTTCATTATTATCTCCTTTAAATTTTTTTATTATATCATAACTATTTTATTTTACCACATAAGGATCTAGTTTAGTTCCACTTCCTCCACTTATAACGGTATCTTTTGATAAAGCATAAACAGGAAGGACATTCATCATTCTACTACATTCTTCTTCTTTTATTGTTTTTGATATATAGAATGCTAAATTACTAGACTTAACTGAAGGCGTTGATAGCCATGTAGTATGTTTTGATAAAAAGTTATAATTTTGACATTCAACAGATGAAGTCATAAGACATTTTTTATCTAAAGATGCTGCCATATATTCATAAGCAGCTAATGCTGATACTTTATTTTTATCTATAGTTTTACATTCTTTAGAACCATCTTTTCCAACGTCTCTTGAAGTTCTTTGTCCAACACAAAAGTTCTTTTCTACTAAATTAATATAAAGAAGTGGACTATTAGATTTATTTCTTTCTAAATTATCTTCTAAATTTTTCTTTAACAAACTTCTGTTATATTCATTTTTACCACTTGTATTACCAGTAAAACTATTATATCTATCATCATATGAAGAAAGTATTCCATAACTACTTGGTGTTATTATAACATCTCCATCTGCATCTATTTTTATTATTCTATATAAAGTACTATGAATTTTAACATAGTTATTAGGATCTTCTCCTCTAAATATATAACCACCCATTAAAGTAGTTTTGGATGATGAAGAACTTTTCGCTACTGAAGAATAGCTATAAAGACCATCTTTAGTAGATGAAATATTTTCTATATTTTGTTTCATTATTTCTTTTCCAAGAGTTTTAGATGAATAATTAACATCTCCACAATCTATATAAGTAACATATTGATACATATTTTTAGATTGTTGATAAACTTTAACATTACCTTTACAAGTCTTATTTAATCTTGCTATAGATAATCCTTTTATGAAACCTGAACTTATAAGCTCATCACTTGTAACAGTTCTATAATCCCCTGATATAGTAGGTAATTTCTCTTTATACTTTTTATAATATCTAACAGCTGCATTTTTTAAATTTTTTTCTAAAGTTTCAAAGTTATTAGCACTATTATTACCTGTAGTTTTAGTATTAAGTAACAATAATATAATAAGTAATAAAAATACTCCTGTTACAATAAGAAATATTTTTATAATTTTAGGATCTATACTATCTTTCACTAATGCAACAATCTTCTTAAAATCCATCTTTTTACCTCTATTATTATCTTAATTATAATATAAATTTATATAATTTAAAACAAAAATAGTTAAGTACTTAACTATTTTCGCTTTTTAGTTTTAGATTTGTAAACTCT
>CAJPPJ010000022.1 GCA_905372515.1 uncultured Eubacteriales bacterium | reverse complement strand
CTATTTATGAATCTTTAAATAATCTTTTAGAAAGTTTAGATTTGAAGTAATATTGAAAAAAAGTTAAAAATAATGTAGTATATAAACAATAAAGAGGTCATTATGAATAATAATATTAATGAACAAATACAAGCGAAAAACAGAGAAATGTATCAGAATAAGATAGCTATAGATACTGAAAAAAATATTGAAACATTTAATCTTACAATAGCAAATCTTATCGATATTATGTTTTTTAAGAAGAAAAGCTTAACAAAAGAAGAATTAAGAAAATATAAAGAAGAAATAAAAAGAGTATTGAATTCAAGAAATGAAAGTTTATTGAAAAATATTTCAGAATCAGATATTTATGATAAAGATTTAGAAGAATTAGTTAATGGTGTATCCCAAAAATTTCAAGAAGATGTAGAGAAAATAGAAGCAAAAGAAAAATTATTAACAGAAATAAATCAAAAAATAATATCAGAGGAAAAAAATAAAAGTCAAAGTTTAAAAAATTCTTATATTGAAACAAAAAAATATATTAATAATGTAGATAGTTTAAATATGTCTATCGATAAAGAAAAGGTAAAAGTTCTTCAAAAAGAAGTGCAAACTAATGGAAAAAATAATGAAGTTAATTGATACACATTGTCATTTAAATAAAGAATATTATGAAAATGTTGAAACAGTAATTAAGGAAGCTGTTTCTGATAATGTAGAATATTTAATTGTATCTAGTTGTAGTCCAGAAAATTGGGAAGAAAATATAAATTTAATTAATAAATATAAAAATGTATATTTAAATATATCATTACATCCTGAATATGGAAATGAAGAAATAGATTATGATTTATATTTAGAAAAAATGAAAAAAATTATAAAATCTAATTCAAAAATAATTGCTATAGGTGAAATAGGATTAGATTATCATTATGACAACACTAATAAAGATAGACAAAAAGATTTATTTATTAAACAAATAATGTTAGCAAAAGAATATAAATTACCTATAGTTATTCATACGAGAGATGCAACTAAAGATACTATTAATATATTAAAAAAATTTAATATAAAAGGAATTATTCATTGTTTTTCAGGTTCTTTAGAAACTGCAAGAGAGTATATAAATATGGGATTTTATTTAGGTATAGGAGGAGTAGTAACTTTTAAAAATTCTAAATTAAAAGATGTTATAAAAGAAATAGGATTAGACTCTATAGTTTTAGAAACAGATTCTCCATATTTATCACCTATTAGAGGAAACAAGAATTTTCCTAAAAATATAAAAATAATAGCAGAATACATAGCGTCTTTATTAAATATAAGTGTTGAAGAAGTTTCTAAAAAAACTACATTGAATGTTAAAAAAATATATAACATTGAATTTTAAAAGGTTAATTGTTATGAAAATAAAAAAAGTATATCAATTTATTCCAGGATTTTTATTTATTATAGGGTCATTTTTAGTTATTTCATCTTTGTTTTTTAAAAATAGCAATAAATATGCACCAACTACATTTAAAACAAGTGAATATTTTAAAAATAATTCAAGAGTAATAAAAACAGTTTCAAATATAGAAGAAATAAAAAAATATGGTAAAGAAAATATTTTAAAATTTGATGGTACAATTACATCATATGGAGCTAATTGTGTTGGTTGTAGTGGATATTTAGCATGTCCTCCACATATAAATGCGAAAGAAAAAATTTATTATTCTGATAAGAAATACAAAAATTTAAGAATAGTAGCAGCGGATAAAAATATTCCTTGTGGTTCTATAGTAAAAATAAAAGGTATTAAAAATTTTCAAGATATATATGCAATAGTATTAGATAGAGGTGGAGCCATAAAAGGAACATTATTTGATTTACTTGTAGATAGTGAAAACTCTGCAAGTTCTCTTGGAAGACAAAAAGTAAAATATGAAATACTAAGATGGGGATGGAATAATGAGTCATAATTTTAAAAAAAAATTTGGGCAAAATTTCTTAAAAGATAAAAACATATTAAAAAAAATAGTATCTTTAACTCCATTAAATAAAGATGATTTAGTAATAGAAATAGGAACAGGAGAAGGAGATCTAACAGAAATATTAAGTCAAAATGCTAAAAATGTTATAACATATGAAATAGATGAAGATTTAAAAGATACATTAGAATCAAAATTTGTTAATAGAAATGTTGATATTAAATTTAAAGATTTTTTAAAAACAAATTTAAAAGAAGATATAAACAACTATGTTTATAATAATATATATGTTATTGCTAATATTCCTTACTATATAACTACTTCAATTATAATGAAGATAATAGATGAAGATATTAATGTAAAAACTATGATTTTATTAATGCAAAAAGAAGTAGGAGAAAAATTAGTAGATAGTAAAAATTCTGCTACAAAAATAATATATGATTACTTTTTTGATATAAAAAAACAATTTTTAATAAAGAAAAATCTTTTCTTTCCAATCCCAAAAGTAGATAGTATTATATTAGAGTTTGATAGAAAAGAATACATAGATATAAATAAAGAAGAATTCAAAAATTTTATATATGATTGTTTTCAATATAAAAGAAAAACTTTAAAAAACAATTTAAAAAATTATAATTTAAGTGAAGTAGAAAGACTTTTAAATTTAAGAAATAAAAGTTTGAATAATAGAGCTGAAGATTTAGACATAAATGATTTTACATTTTTATATTTAAATTTATTTAAACAATAGCATTTTTAAAATATATAAAATAAAATTTAGTTGTACACAAGGAGGAATCATGGAAATAACATCAGTTAATGTACGTAAAATAGAAAAAGAAGGATCTAAAGTTGTAGCAGTAGCATCAGTATTGTTTGATGACGTATTTGCTGTACATGATATTAGATTATTGGAAGGCAAAAATGGTTTATTTATAGCTATGCCATCTAGAAAGTTATCTAATGGTTCATATAAAGATGTAGCACATCCTATAAATCAAGAATTTAGATTAATATTAGAACAAAAAATAAAAGAAAAATATAATGAAATCAAAGAAGAAGCATAAAATACTATGCTTTTTCTTTTTATAAAAAAAGGTTATAATATTATTGAGGAAATATGGATATAATAAATAATATAGATAAAATAGATTTAATTTTAAAAAAAGCATCTAAAATATTTGTAATAGGACATATTAATAGTGATTTAGATGCTATATCTTCGTGTTTAGGTTTATTAGAATATTTAAAGGTAAAAGAAAAATATATTATTTTTGATGATAATATATTAGAAAGTGGAGTTTCTAAAATATATAATGAAACAAAAAATACTTTTAAATATATAAAATCTAAGGAAATAAATAACTTAGTAGATGATAAATCTTTAATAATATTTTTAGATTTTAATAGGAAAAGATTGTTAAAAGATGAAAATATATTGAATTATTTTAAGTATAAGATAATTATTGATCATCATGAAGAAGCAATAGATACTATAGAAGCAGATTTAAAAATAATAGATGTAGAAGCTAGTAGTGCTTCTGAGATGATTGCAACATATTTAAAAGAAAAAAAATACAATATACCTAATAATATAGCAACATATTTATTATCAGGTATTGTTTTAGATACTAGTTCTTTTTCTTTAAAAGTTAAAAAAATTACTTTTGATATAGCAAGTTATCTTATACAAGAAGGTGCTGATAATACAGAAGTTCAAAAATTGTTTAAAAAAAATATAAAACAATATATTAAAAATCAAAAAATAATTATGAGTGCAAAAAATATAAATAATACTTTAATTACTTTAGGAAAAAAAGGAATAAAGTATAGAAGAGAAGATATAGGAAGAGTTGCAGATTTATTATTACAATTTGAAAATATATCTAATTCATTTGTAATTGCAAAATTACAAGATGGTAGCATAGGTATAAGTTGTAGAAGTAATGATGATAATATTAATATGAAAGAAATAATGTTAACTTTTGGTGGCGGAGGAAATAAAAATCGTGCTGGTGCTAATATTAAAAATGAAACAATAAATAATATTTATGATAGAATAAAAGACATAGCCAAAAGTTTGTAGGAGGTAATATGGAAGTTATATTTATCAAAACATTAAAAGGTCAAGGAAAAGAAGGAGAAATTAAAAATGTAGCTCCTGGATATGCAGAAAATTTTTTAATAAAAAAAGGATATGCTTTAAAAAAGACTGAAGAAAATTATAAAATTTATCAAAAAAAATTAAAAGAATTAAAAGAACAAATAGCATATGAAAATAAAGAAGCTTTATTAATAAAAGAAAAATATCAAGAAAAAGTAATAACTTTTAAAGTTAAAGTAAGTGAAGATTCTAGAGTATTTGGTAGTATCTCTGTTAAACAAATAAAGGAAGAATTAAAGAAAATTGGTTTAGATATAGATAAGACTCAAATATCAATAGATCATCCAATTAGTACCTTAGGTAATCATTTTGTAAATATCAATTTAACAAAAGATGTAATATTAAAAATTATAGTAAGATTAGAAAGAGAATAGTATGAATATAAATATTCCTAATAAAATAGATTCAGAAAAATCAGTGTTAGGTGCAATGTTTTTAGATCAAGAAGCATTAGCTAAATCATGTGATTTATTGACACATGATTCTTTTTATGATGAAAAAAATAAAATTATATTTGAAGCTATTAAATCTATGTATAATGAAAAAATACCAATAGATATTATTACATTAACATCTCGTTTAAAAGATAAAAAAATATTAGATAAAATAGGAGGAGTATCGTATATATCTAATATTTTATCTATAGTACCTAGTGCAAGTAATATTGATTATTATATTAAAGATATAGAAGAAGCTAGGATTTTAAGAAAATTAATAGATGTAACAGGACAAATTAAAGATTTAGCATTTTCTACTGATAAAAAAATAGAAGATATATTAGATGAATCAGAAAGTAAAATATTAAATATAGCTAGAAATAGAAGATCTAAAGATTTTAAAACAGTAACAGAAGTATTAAAAAAAGCAGAAGAAAATATTAATTTTTTAACTAAAAATAAAAATGAAGTAACTGGTATATCTACAGGATTTTTAGATTTTGATAAATATACTACAGGATTAAAAGAAGGACAGTTAATTATAGTAGCTGGTAGACCTGGTATAGGGAAAACTGTAGTAGCAACTAACTTAGCATCTAATATTGCTATAAATTCTAAAAAAACAGTGGCTTTATTTAACCTAGAAATGGGAGCAGAACAATTAATTAATAGAATGATTGCAAGTGTAGGTGGAATTGATCAACATAAACTACAAACAGGTTATTTTAGTGAATCTGATTGGAATAAATTTACAAAAGCTACAGCAGAACTTGGTAATGCTAAAATATATTTTGATGATACACCAAGTTTATCAATAGGAGAATTAAAATCAAAATGTAGAAAATTAGCAAGTAGTGAAGAAGGTTTGGATGTAATAATAATTGACTATTTACAAATATTAACTTCTAATAAAAACTATCAAGGTAATAGACAACAAGAAGTAGCAGATATATCTCGATCTTTAAAACAATTAGCATTAGAGCTTAAAGTTCCTATTATAGCTTTAGCACAACTTAGAAGACCAATAGAAGCTAAAAAAGGAGATCAAAGACCTACAATGAATGAATTAAGAGAATCTGGTCAAATTGAACAAGATGCTGATATTATAGTATTACTATATAGAGAAGATTATGTAGATAAAACAAAAGCAATAGATAATAATACAACAATTATGGAGTTTAATTTAGAAAAAAATAGAAATGGAGTATCTGGGAGAAAAATAGAACTTTTATATAATAAAAATCTATCCAGATTATTAAACAAAGGAAAAGAAATAAATGAAGCAAGTTAGATTATTTTTTATTATAATTTTAGCGTTTCTTTTAAGTTTATCTTTAACTTTTATAAATACAAAGAAAAATGATACTTATAATTTAGCATATAAAGTATATATAGATGGTAAAGATATTGGATATATAAAGGATAAAAAGGATTTAGAAAATTATATTAGTAATTTAAAGATATCCGATAATGTAAAGGAAAAATATAAGGTTAATAAAGTATATTTACCTTCAAATGTTAATTTAGAAGAAATATATGTAAAAGATGTTGAATATAAATCTCCTGAGGAAGTGTATAAACAAATAGAGGAAAGTAATGCCAAATTAACTGTAAAAGGATATGAAGTTACAATTGGATCAGTAGAATATCAAACATTAGAAGTAAGAGAAAAAATCAAAGAAACTAAGTTTTATGTTTTAGATAAAAAAGTATTGAATGATGGAATTAATAATTTTATAAAAACATTTATTTCTAATGAAGAATATGAATTTTATTTTAAAAATAATAAATTTATAAAATTAGATAAAGATACTAATATAAATAAAATAAAACTTTTAAATACAATAACTATAAAAGAAACAAATGTATCTACAGATAAGAATATATTTACTGATGCTCAAGAATTAAGTAGATATTTATTGTTTGGTAATAATTCAGAAAAGAAAGAGTATATTGTAAAAGAAGGTGAAAGCATTGCTAAAATAGCAGAAAAATCTAAAATTTCTATAAAAGAATTTTTAATGGTAAATCCTGATATTAAAAGTGAAAATGAATTATTATATCCAGGTCAAAAGGTTAATGTATCGTTAATTAATCCATCTTTAATAGTAGAAAAAGAAATAACAAAAACTAGTTTATTTGAAAATAAATATGAAGATATAGTTCAATATGATCAATCTAAAGGTCAAAATTATAAAGAAGTAAAACAAGAAGGGGAAAATGGATTAGCTAAGACAACATATAAATATAGATATTTTAATGATAAAGTAGGTTCAGTAAGTAAAGTATCAATTGAAACTATAAAACCTAGTAAATCTAAAATTACAGTTTTAGGAAGTAGATATGTTTCTAAAATGGGAGATATTGGAATATGGTCATGGCCTACTGTACAACCGTATCATATAAGTTCATATCATGGATGGAGAACACTTTTTGGACAGTCTAATTATCATGAAGGTATAGATATAACAGTTCCGGGTTCTAGTGGAACACCTATATATGCAGCTAATAATGGAGTAGTTGTATCAACAGCAGATGGATATCCAGCTAATTATCATAATTGTTATGGAAAAGGTATGACAGGTAACCATGTTTATATTAATCATAATAATGGATATTACACTACATATTTACATATGAGACCAGGTATTTTAGTTAAAGAAGGACAAACTGTTGTTAGAGGACAACTTATAGGTTATATGGGAAATAGTGGTTGTTCATTTGGAGAACATCTACATTTCGGATTAACTACTGTTAAACCTTATACTCAAGGTTATGCATCTGGAGGAAATACTAATCCATTAGTATTATTTAGAAGATGAAAATTCAAATGATATCAACTGGATCTAAAGGTAATAGTTATTTAATAACTACAAAAGAAAATAATTATTATTTAATAGATTTTGGAATAACACTTTCTAAATTAAAAAAATATGTAGATATAAAAGAATTAAAGGCAATTTTTATTACACATATACATAATGATCATATTTTAGGTTTAAAAAATTTAAAATATGATATTCCTATAATTGCTAAAGGAAAGACAAAAGAGTATCTTGAAAATAATTATAGTTTAAACTTACTTGATGATAATATAAACAAATTTGAAGATATCTCTTTTGATTTTTTTGAATTATCTCATGATGTAGAAAACTACGGAATTATTATAAAAGATAAAATAAACGAATTAGTTTATATTACTGATACAGGATATATACCTCAAAAATATTATTCATTATTAAAAGATAAGAGTATTTATTTAGTAGAATCTAATTATGATGATGAAATGATTATGCATAGTGAATATCCGTATTATTTAATTCAAAGAATTGTATCTGATATAGGACATTTATCCAATTATCAAACTAGTAAATTTTTGTCAAATGTAATAGGTAAAAATACAAAAAAAGTACTTTTGATACATTTAAGCGAACATAATAACACTAAAGAAACGTGTTTGACAGCTATAAACAAAATTGTAGATTTTGAAGTTTCTATCATAAATGAAGAAGAGGTAGTAATAGATGATTAAGGTTATATGTGTTGGTAAAATTAAAGATTCTAATTTAAAAAGTCTTATAGATGATTATTATAAAAGGATAATAAAATATACATCAATTCAAATAATAGAGTTAAAAGATGAAAATGAAAATTATGATGAAATGAAAAAAGAATCTAAAGAAATAGAAAACTATTTAGATTCTAAAAGTTATAATATAGCATTAGATAGACTAGGAAAGAATATTGATAGTATAAATTTTTCTAAGTTAATAGATAAAACTTTTATTAGTTATCCTAATATAAATTTTATAATTGGTGGATCTCTAGGAATAGATAAAAGTATATTAGATAAATGTAATATTGTATTAAGTTTTTCATCCTTAACATTTCCACATCAATTGTTTAGATTAATGTTATTAGAACAAATATATAGAAGTTTTAAAATATTAAATAATGAGAGGTATCATAAATGAACACATGGTATGATTTTTTAAAAGAAGAACTTGAAAGTGATGAATTTAAAGCATTAATAAGAAATGTTAAAAATGAATATAATAATAAAATTATATATCCCAAATATAAAGATATATTTAAAGCTTTCAAATTATGTAATATAGATGATGTTAAAGTAGTTATAATAGGACAAGATCCATATCATGGAGAAAATGAAGCTACTGGTTTGGCTTTTTCAGTTGAAGATAATATAAAAACACCGCCTTCTTTAAGAAATATATTTATAGAATTAAATGATGATTTAAAAATAAATAAAACTAATAATTCTTTAGATAATTGGGCTAAACAAGGAGTTTTTTTGATAAATTCAGTTCTTACTGTAGAAAAAGATAAACCTGGTTCACATAAATTTTTAAATTGGGAAAGATTTACTGATTATGTAATAAAAGTTATTTCAGATAAAAAAGAAAATATAGTGTTTATTCTATTAGGAAATTATGCAAGAAGTAAGAAACCATTAATAGATGAAAAAAAGCATTTAATTATAGAAACAACTCATCCATCTCCATTTTCAGTACATAGAGGTTTTTTTGGATCTAAAATATTTTCAAGAACAAATAATTATTTAAAAGAAAAAAATAAAAATACTATAGATTTTAGTCTTTAGTATTTTTTTTTAATATTTCAAATAATTCTTCTTTTTCAAGTATTCTATTAAAATGATAATCTAATTTATTGTTTTTAGCTTTATTTTTATTAGCAATAGGTTCAAATAATTTATTATATTCTTCAGCTTCTTTATTGTAATAAGTTTTTTCAGCTTCTATTTCAATTTCTAAATTATATAAATCTTTTATTTTTTCTTTAATTTTATCATCAAAGACTATAGTTTTATTAATCATTAAATATTCTTTTAAGTCTTTATATATTCCGTTTAATAATCTATCTAAATTAAAATTATCATCTTCTTTTTTTATTTTATGAAGTTTAGTGAACATTTCTTTATTGTTAAGATTATTAATTTCTTTACATATATCATATAATAAATCTCTTTTTTTAATTATTAAATCTGATATATCATCATTAAGTTTATTTAAGTTATTATTTTTATTAATTAGAATGTTTAAACTATCTTTTTTCTTTATTAATAATAATATAATTATTATTATGAATACTGTAATTATTAACATTTATTCACCTCTATGTTACAATTTTATCATTATTTCAAATTTTTATAAAGATAAAAATTTACTTGAAATATAATTGTAATAATGTTATAAAAGTATAGAAAGAAAAAAGGATGAATATTATGAATTTTGATAAATTGACAAAAGAAGATGCAGAATTGCTATCTTATAAAGATTTAACAAGTCTTATATTAGAAGAAAAAGGTAAAAAAAATACATTAGATTTATTAACAGCGATAGTTAATAAGTTAGGTTTATCATCATCTCATTTAGATGACAAGATTGCAGATTATTATACTATGCTTAACAATGACAAAAAATTTGTACTATTAGATGATGGAAATTGGGACTTAAGTGAAAACTATACTTCAGATTTAAAAAAGAAAAATTTAGATGAAGAAGATGAATTTGACGAAGAAGAATTAAAAGAAGATGAAGAAATGGAAGAAACAGAACCTGAAGAAGAAATAGATGAAAAAAATAATTACGATGATTCTTATCAAGAAGATGATTATGATGATGAAGGTTTAGATGGCTTAGTAGTAGTTGATGAAGATGAAATGGAATTAGAATAGAAATGTTTGAAAGATTAGATTTAATAGAAGAAAAGTATAATAAATTATTAACAGATTTAACATCTCCTGAAATAGTGGGAAATATAAAGAAGGTAACTGAGATATCTAAAGAAATAAGTGAAATAGAAGAAATAGTTAAATCTTATAGAGAATATAAAAATTTGTTAATAGAAGAAGAAAACAATAAACTATTACTTGAAGATAAAGATATGGTTGAATTAGTTGAAGAAGAACTAAATAATATTAAAATATCTAAAGAAAAAATATTAACTTACTTAGAAGAAGAATTAAAACCAAAAGATAAAAATGATTCTAAAAATGTAATTATTGAAATAAGAGGTGCAGCTGGAGGAGACGAAGCTAATATATTTGCTGGAGATCTATTTAGGATGTATCTTAAATATTGTGAAAAAGAAAATTTTAAAGTAAATATTTTGTCAGAAGATAGTTCTGATACAGGAGGATTTACTTATGTTTCATTCGCAGTAAGAGGTAAGAATGTATATTCTAAATTAAAATATGAAAGTGGAGCACATAGAGTGCAAAGGATCCCTGTTACAGAAACTCAAGGAAGAGTACATACATCGACAGCGACAGTGCTTGTAATGCCAGAAAATGAAGAAATAGAAATAGATATAAATATGGAAGATATTAGAGTTGATGTTTATAGATCAAGTGGAAAGGGTGGACAAGGAGTAAATACAACTGATTCAGCAGTGAGACTTACTCATATACCTACAAATATAGTAGTTACATGTCAAAGTGAAAGAAGTCAAATTCAAAATAAAGAAACTGCTTTAAAAGTATTAAAAGCAAGAATTTATGAAGCAGAGCAAGAAAAAAGAGATTTAGAATTAGGAAATGAAAGAAGAAGCAAAATAGGAACAGGTTCAAGAAGTGAAAAAATAAGAACTTATAATTATCCTCAAAATAGAGTTACTGACCACAGAATAGGTTTCTCTTATATGAATTTAGATCGTGTTATGGAAGGAGAATTATCTCCAATTATTCAAGCTTTAATAGATGAAGATGAAAAAAGAAAGTTAGAATCTAATGAAGATTAAAGAAATTATAGATTTATACATAAAAAAAATACCAAAAGATGATATTTATTTATTAATATCTTCTTTTTTAAATTGTAAAAAATTAGATATAATAAAATATTATGATTTAGATATCGATTATTCAAAAATAGAAAAACTTTTTAAAAGATATGAAAATAAAGAACCGATCAATTATATATTAAAGTCAAAAGAATTTTATGGATTAAATTTTTATGTTGATGAAAGAGTTTTAATACCTAGGTTTGAAACTGAAATTTTAGTAGAAAAAGTAATTAATAAACTACAAAAAATAGATAATAAAAAGTTAAATTTATTAGATTTATGTTGTGGAAGTGGAAATATAGGTTTAACTTTAAAATATAATCTTGAAGAACTGAATGTAGATTTAGTAGATATATCAAACGAAGCTTTAGAAGTAGCAAAAATCAATATGAATAATTTAAATTTAAGAGTAAATATTATAAATAGTGATTTGTTTAAAAAATTAAATAAAAAATATGATGTTATTGTTTGCAATCCTCCATATTTAGCAGAAGATGAAGCTAGTTATCAAACTGATAAATACGAACCTCATTTAGCATTATATACTAAAGATGGAATAGAAATATTTGAAAGAATTTTTAAAAATATATCTAATTATTTAAATCCTAATTTTTTGATATTTTTAGAAATAGGAGATGGTCATTATAAAAAAATAGAAAAAGTAATTAATAAATATTTAAAAAATATTAAAATTAATTTATACTATGATTATAATGATAGAGAAAGGATTGTGATTATAGAATCACTTTAGCAATTATGAAAATAGTTAATTTATTAATGAATCATGCAGTTTTATTCGTTGGAATTATTTTAGTATGTGCAGTAGCATTTATAATACTAATTAATTTTTATAAGAGTAAAAAGAAGTAATTACTTCTTTTTATATTTTAAATGATATATATATTAATA
>CAJPPJ010000021.1 GCA_905372515.1 uncultured Eubacteriales bacterium | reverse complement strand
TGTTTTATTTTTTCAAAATGAATTCTTCTATATTCTTTTTTAAAAGTACCTCTTTTAAATACAAAATTCCATGTTTCTATACCTTCTTTAGAATCAAGATTAAATACATGTTCTTCATTCATTTTAAAAGTTAAAACATCATTTTTATTAATCACTTTTTTATCTATTAAAATATTAGATTTTGTTGTAGCTTTCAAAGATATTTCTTTGTTATTTAATGATTTTACTTTTAATGTTAAATTACCTATTTTAAATTCTATATCATTTATTAAATCTACAGTATATTCTTCTACCTTAGGAATAACTAGTAAACTATTATTATCTTTAGATACATACGGTATATGACTTACATATATTTTACTAGTATTATTTAAATCTTTATTAAAATTAAATAAAGTATCATTAAATCCTTCATATAAATTTAAAGGAAAATTACATTCTTTTGATAATTCGTTCAACATACCCCTACTTTCACAATCTATACAGATTAAATCTTCATATTCTGTTATTTTTTTATTTTCTAATTTTAATTTATCTAAATAATCAAATATCTTTTCAATATTTTTATCTTCATATAATATTTCATCATCCTTATTTATTTGATAATTATTTGTTTTATAGTTGTAATCTATAAATATTTTTTTATTACAACAAAATAAAGGTAATAAAGATTTTGAGAATAGTTCTTCTAATTTTAAAAGTATTTTATTTTTACCTAAAAATCTACATGTTTTATCATGAGTAGTTAAACAAAAACCAAAATCAGAGTATTCTATCATTTTTAGTATTTCTATTGGAATGATATCTGTATTTTCATCTTTTTCTACTTTCAAAGTAGAACTAACTTTTAAAAATTCTTTTAAACTAACCGTCTTAAGTATATTATTTATTACTGCTACTTTTTCTTTATTAGTTTCTTTCTTTTTATTATATATAACATATTCTTCACTACTAGAAGATTCTTCTAAAGAATAAGACATGATTAAATCAATAGAACTAAGTTTTTCTTTTGAAATATAAAAATCTTCTATACATACATTATTTTGATAAACAGTTACTTTATTAGAATTACTTATCCTAATCTTTTGACTAGGATTTTTTAAACTCATCTTTAGTTTAAAATCGCCACTCATATCTTCACCCCTTTTATTTTTACCCTAAAATAATTATATCATAAGTACTAAAAAAGAAATAGAAATTATGAACAAAAAAGTTGGTAGACAAAAATTAGAATTTTTATCTGGTAGATTTGCTGCTAAAGAAGCTATAAAAAAATGTTTAGATATAAACATTGATTTTAATGAAATTGAAATATTATATGATTTAAATTCTAAACCAACTATTTCTTATAAAAATTATAAGTTTTCTATTTCTATATCTCATGAAAGAAATTATACTGTAGCAATTGCAATACTTTTAAAATAAAAGATTTTATCAAATTGATAAAATCTTTTTTACTTGTTCATAAATACTTTCACTATCTAAATTATTCATTTTTTTCATTTCTTGATATGTTCCATATCCTTTTGCAAAAGTATCATTAATTCCTATTTTATATAATGTTGTATCTAAAGAGTTAGTTGCAATCACATCTGCTATACTACTTCCTAATCCTCCAATTATATTATGTTCTTCTATAGATATTATTTTTTTATAATTTTTAGATTCATTAATAATTGAAGAAATATCAAAAGGTTTAATTGTTGAAATATTTATTATTTTAATATCTTTTCCTTCTTCTTTCAGCTTTTCTTTTACTTTTAACACTTCAGATATAATACTTCCAGTTACAAATATAACTCCATCTTTTCCTTCACTTATAGTATTATTTTTAGCAAGTTCAAAGTTACATTCATCTTGATATATTTCTTCTTCATTTCCCATACCTATTCTAATATATACAGGTCCTATATGACTATAAGCAAATTCCATACATTTTTCTAATTCTTTAGGAGATGATGGTGAAAGTAATATTAAATTAGGTAAAGCTTTCAAACCCGAAATATCTTCTGTAGTATGATGTGTTGGTCCTAAAGTAGACCATGATATTCCACATCCCATACCTATTAATTTAACATTTTTATTTTGAAGACATACATCATCTCTTATAAATTCATAAGATCTATATGCTAAAAAAGCATTAGTTGTATATACAAAAGGAATCTTACCACAACTTGCAAGACCTGATGCACTTGCAACTTTATTATTTTCACTTATTCCATAATTTATAACTTGTAATGGTAATTCTCTTGCTATTATTTCATCGTAATCTGTTCCACTATCTGATAAACAAGAAATAACATTTTTATCTTGTTTCATTAATTTATATAGTGTACTTACATAGGTTTTTTGCATTCTTCTAATTCCTCCTCAGTAATTTCTAGTTCAGAAACAAAAGTTTTTAATTCTTTTCTACTAGGAAGTCTCCAATGCCACCTAGGATCATTTTCCATTAATGATAATCCCTTACCTTTAATGGTATTTGCCAATATAACATTTACTTTGTCATTTGATAAAGTATTAAATGTATCAAAAATACTTTCTATATCATGTCCATCTATTTCTATTACATTGCATCCAAAAGATGAAAATCTATTTTTCCAATCATTTATTCCCATAACATTTTCAACGGTTGACATCTTTTGAAGTCTATTATTATCTATAATTATAACTAAATTAGATAAACTTTGATGTACTGCGAACATAACAGCTTCCCAAATAGTTCCTTCTTCTAATTCACCATCACCTAATAATACATAAACTTTCTCTTCTTTTTTATCTATTTTTTTAGCCATTGCTATACCTGTTCCTATAGAAAGACCATGTCCTAAAGATCCAGTAGTTGCTTCTATTCCTGGAATATCAGGAATTGTAGGTTCACCTCCTAAAAAAGAACCTGGCTTTGCAAACGAAGTTAAAAACTTTTTATCAAAAAATCCACATCTTTTTAAAATAACATAAAGAGCTAAACTACCATGTCCTTTACTTAAAATAAATATATCTCTATTTTCCATATTAGGATTTTTTGAATCATAATTTAAAATATTTTTTTCATACAAAACATATATAAGTTCTACTATAGAATATGCTGATGCTAAATGAGCCATAGATGCAGAATATCCAGTTAAAAATATTTCTTTTCTTATATTTAATAATTCTTTTTTATCTTCCATATTCACCTCTAATTAAATATTGTTATTGTTTCAGAATCAAATCCATATCCACCTATAAAAGGTTGTGAATCAAGAATTTTCATGTCTTCTTCTGTTATTTCAAAATCATCTAAATTAAAATTTTCTATCATTCTTTCTTCATGACTACTTTTAGTTATTGGTATAACATTATGTTCTACACACCATCTTAAACACAACTTAGCTGGACTTACATTATATTTTTCTGCCATATTTTTAATAATATCTTTTTTAAGTAATTTTCCACCACCACATGGACTCCATGCTTCTACTAAAATATTATTATTTTGACAATATTCTAATGTTTCTTGTTGCATAAATCCAATATGAAATTCTATTTGATTAACCATAGGTTTTATTTTAGCAGTAGTCATTAATGCTTCTAATTGAGATTTTTTAAAATTACTAACACCTATACTTTTAACAAGTCCTTGTTCGTATAAATATTCCATAGTTTTCCATACATTAGCATTTATTTCTTTCCAATTTGGATATAATGCTGAAGAAGCTGGCCAATGCACTAAATAAAGATCTAAATATTCAAGATTTAACTTTTTTAGTGTTTCCTTACATGATGATACTATCTTTTCAAAATCTCTAGAATCATTCCAAAGTTTACCAGTAATAAATAAATCTTCTCTATTAATTTCAGCAGATTTTAAAGCTTTACCAACATATTCTTCATTTTGATAACTAGCGGCAGTATCAATAAGTCTATATCCTACTTTTAAAGACTTTTTTAATATATCTTCTACTTCTTCTTTAAGTCTAAAAGTTCCAAAACCTAAAGAAGGTATTTCTTTACCATTACTTAGTTTGTATTTCTTCTTCATAACCCTTCCTTGCTATTATTTCTTTAATAGTTTTCTTCGTTTCTTCTACATTTTGATTCCATTTAGGTATTAAATTATTAAAATCTTCATCATATAACTTATCACCTCTTCTATCTGGTAATTTATAATTATTCACTAAATATTTAGTAAAAAATTCAGTATATTTTTCCGCTCCATAAATATTAACATGATCAATATCTATAAAATCATAAGCATAATTTAAATTCATCTCTTTAATGTAATCATTAGCATCTAAAAAATCTTGATTCCTAGATTTTATAATTTTTTCTATATAATTAAAATTCATCTTTTCTGTTTTAGTTTGTAAATAAGGAGAGACTACAAATAATGCTTTTACGTTTCTTTTTTCTAAATAATCTAGAAGTTCATTTAATAATTTTTCTGTTTCTTTACCAATTGGTTTTATATCATCAGTAGTTCTGTCTTGTTCTTGTAACTTTATAGTTTTAGCTAGCAAATAAAAACCTTTATTAGGATGTTTATTTTTATCAAATAAAACTTTTAATGTAGTTTTAATAAGTGATTTTTCTTCACTAGAATGATATAGTTTTAAGTCAAAATGGTACGAGTCAGTTTTTTGATTTAAATATTTAGGTACTATTTTATTTATTAAATCATATCTATCTTTACTTGGTTTTAAATAAGTAAGATATGCTCTATATGCTTTTTCACTTGGTTTATTAACAGTATCTCTATATTGAAAAGCTCTAGCATCTATTACTATTAGCTTAGGTTTTTGTGTTTTTAATACTTCTTTTACCATAGTTGTATATAATTCTGCTTGCATATTATCCGCAGCATAAACGTATGAAGAAATTCCATAATTTTTATATGCATCTATTGGAGAATAATATACAAATGCTGCTGATCCTCCAATATAGACCATATCTAAACTATTTTTTCTCTCTGCATAAAGTCCTGTTACATTATAAAGTTTATAATTTACCGGTTTTTTAAATACTGTTAAAAAACAATAAAAAACTATAAAGACAATTATAAATATTAAAATTTTAAAAATATTAAAAATATGTTTTTTCATTTTTACCTCCATAAATAAAAGCATATATTAAGAATTTATATTTTTTCTTATTTCTATATCTTCTAAATAGGTTTTTGTTTGTTTTATTGCTTCAATTTCTTTTTTAGTTTTTTCAACATTTTCTTTCCATTTAGGAATTAAAAAATTAAAGTCTTTTTGATATTTTCTTTCTTTTCTTCTATCTGGCAAATTATACTTTTTTATCAAATATTCACTTAAAAATTTTGTATATTTTTCTGCTCCATAAATATTAACATGCGAACCATTATAAAAATCATAAGTAAAATCAAGTTTCATTTGATCTATATAATCATTTGCATCTAGAAAATCTTGATTTCTAGATTTAACTATTTTTTCTATATAATTAAATTGCATTTTTTCTCTCTTTATCTGTTGATAAGGGCTTACTACAAATAATGCTTTTACATTTCTTTTTTCTAAATAATCTAGAAGTTCATTTAATAATTTTTCTGATTCACTAGCTATTTTTAGTTCTTCTTTAGTATCTCTATCATATTTATAAATATTCATAGCTTTTGGTACTAAATAAAACCCTTTATTTAAATTTTTATTCTTATCAAATATTATATTAAATGTTTTTATAAAAGATGGCATACTTTCTTCTGTATGATATAATCCTAAATCTAAATGATATGTTAAAGTTCCTTGCTTTAAATATTTAGGTACTATTTTATTAATTAATTTTACTCTATCAATATTATATTTAAATCCTCTTAAAAAAACTCTATAAGATATTTCATTAGGTTCTATATCTTTTTCTCTATATTGAAAAGCTCTAGCATCTATTACTACTACCTTAGGTTTTTGAGTTTTTAGTAATTCTTTTACCATAGTGGAATAAAATTCTACTTGAATACCATCTACAGCATAATCATAAGAAGATATCCCATAATTTTGATATGCATCTATTGGAGAATAATATACAAATGCTGCTGATCCTCCAATATAGACCATATCTAAACTATTTTTTCTTTCTGCATATATACCAGATATATTATCTAATTGATGATTAATTGGTTTTTTAAATATTGTTAAAAAATAATAAAAAACTATAAAGACAATTACAAATATTACAATTTTAAAAATATTTATAATATGTCTCTTCATTAAAATCCTCCATATATAAAATTAGCAGGATTATAATTAGGTCCATAATGTCCATATATCAAAATAATTGTTATAAAGAAGAATATAACTATCCATCTAAATATTAAATTTTGTTTTTCAAATCTTTCAAATACATTTATTCCTTTGTAATTTAAATAATCTACCAATAATACAATAAGTAACATGTAACTTACTGAAAACTTAGGTAATTTTGCTAAAAGATCTATATCACTAAAAATAAATAAATGTTTTATAACACTTTTTAATTCTCCTAGTGAAGGACTACAAACTACAAACCAAACAACTAATAAAAACGAAGTAGTTCTAATCATTCTAAATAAATTAAAACTAAAACATTCTGTTCTAATATTCAGTTTCTTGTTTATTTTTTCTGGTAAATTACTTCTAAGTTCTGCACCTGCAAAGAATATCCATGGTAAAAGTCCTGAAGCTACTATATATTTAAATGAGACTCCATGCCATATACCAATTAAAATCCATAATATAAATGTTGCTAAAAGAACAGTAAACTTTTTACCAAGTTTTTTACCAAATTTTAATTTAAATAAATCATTAATTTTAACAAATAAATTTGATTTTAATAATGGATACATAACATAATCTTTAAAAAATCTTCCTAAAGATATATGCCATCTTCTCCAAAATTCAGATAAACTTCTAGAGAAATATGGACTATCAAAGTTTTCAGGAAGTTTTACTCCATACATTTTTGATGCCCCTATTACTATATCCATACAACCAGAAAAATCATTATATATTTGAATAGCATAAAGTATTACTCCAAGCACTAAATAAAATCCCGTAAAAGTTTTGTAATTGCTAAATATAGTAGTGACTATTACCGCTAATGCATCAGCAATAACTAATTTTTTCATAAGACCATAGATAACCCTATAAAATCCTTGATAAATATTTTTATATTCTAGTTTATTAGCATTAAACAATTCATCTTTTACTTCATTATATCTTGTAATTGGACCTGATATTAATACTAAATAATATGATCCAAATAACAACACTTTAAAGAAATTTTTTTCTCTTTTTATTGTAGAATAATAACAATCAAATATATAAGATATAAGTGATAAAGTATAATAAGATATACCAAGTGGAGCAACTAAATTAATAAACTTAAAATTTAAATTTATTCTAAATATTCTTCCAAATGTATTTAATGTAAGTGGAACAAAATTAATATATTTAAATAATGCAAGCATCCCTATTAACATTAATATAGAAAGTATTAAAAACTTTTTCTTATGTTTAGGAAATTTCTCCATTAATAAAGTAAATATATAAGTTATAACTACTGCTGATGCTAATGTTAAAAACAATTTAAATCCTGTTGCAAGAATTATGAAAGCTGAACTAGTTATAAGTAATTCTATCCACCTATATTTTTTAGGAAAAAGATAATATAAAATTACACTAGAAAACAAAAATAATAAAAATTTAAATGTTACTATTGACATATTTCTACTCCTCTTTTATAAAACCTATTTTCATATTTCCACGACAAACTTTTTTGTCTTCTTTATCAGTTATGTAATACTTAAGTTCTATTTGTTTAAATCTTTCTTCTTTTTCAATAACTTTAGCTTTTATTTTAAGTGGAGAGCTAGATAAAAATACTGGTTTAATATAATTTATTTCTACACTATGAATTAAACTATATTCTCCAGGCATATAAACACCTGCTAATGTAGATAAAAAAGAAGATGTTAACATTCCATAAACAACTCTTTCAGGATAACCTTTTTTATTTGCATATTCTGCATCATTATGTAAGTAATTGATATCCCCTGTTATATCTCTAAACTTATTCATCTTATCTTCAGTTATTTCATATGAAAATTCAACTTCATCTCCTATTTTTATATCTTCAAATTTAAAATGATTCATCTTATTTTTTCTTTTCTATGATTTTATCAACCATTTCTCCAACATTTTTCATGGATGTAACTTCTCCCATATTAAATTTTATATTAAAATGATTTTCTATTGCTACAACTAAATTAATATGTTCTAAACTATCCCAATCTTCTATATCTGCCGCTGTTGTTTCATCTGTTACATGAATACTTTCATCATCGAATACATCTTGAAAAACTTCATCTAATTCTTTAAATACTTCTTCTCTTGTCATTTTATTTTCTCCTTATTTCTATATATTTATTTTGATTATTATATTCTTTATTTAAATCAAGACTCCAAATAGTATTACCTTCATCATCTTCACTTATTTTAGTAAAACCTTGATCTTTATAAAAATCTTTTACCATCTTATTTTTTTGTGTAGGATAATAATATCCAATTATTTCTTTTATATTAGCTTCTTTAGCTTTTTCTACTAACATATCAAGCATAGCTTTTTCCATATCTCTTTTTAACACTCTACAACTCATTAACCATAAATCAATATGTAATTTTTCTTTCTCTTTCTTACCTATTATTAAAGATACAACTCCATTATCTCCAAAATTATCTTCTAAATTACCATATAAAGTAATATAATTTTTATCATTTGATACTTGTTCAATATCGCTTTGAGAATATCTTTTTGTAGTTAAATTAAACTGATTACTTTTATTTGTAAGCTGAGCTATTCTCGCCATATAAATAGGAATAAAGTTTTCTATAGTGGCTTTCATATTAAGAGATTTTAAATATGAACCATAATCTTCAAAAGTAGACATAAATTTATTCCTAAGACTATTTTGTTTATACATTTCGTTCTTTTTTAAATCTTCTTTAGTAATCTTCAATACTTCAAAATAAGCATTTCTATCAAGTGTTTTTATAGTATTATCTGCAGTATTAATGATAGGTGTTGAAACAGTAGGGTTATACTGATTTATAATATCTCTTTCAGCAGGATTATCATCAACAAATACAAATGAATCTTCTCCTAATTCTAATTCCTTAGCTATTTCATTAACACTTTTATTTTTCGGCTCCCAATTTGCTTTAATAACTATAAAATCTTCTGGTTTTAAAATAGAATCTTTAGAATTTAAACCAAGTAATGCATTGTCTTCTTCATTTTTACTACTTATATTTAATATAATTCCTAAGTCTTTATGAAGTTTTAAATACTCTTGTACTTCTTGATATGCTTCTCCTTCTGCAGTTTCTTGACCTAAAACAATATTTTCTACTCCATCGTCTCCTATAATTCCTCCCCATAAAGTATTATCTAAATCAAGTACAAAAGCTTTCTTATTTTTTCCATAAATTGCTTTAATTATATTAGATAAATTATATGCAAAACTAGGTATAGCTGCTATATCCATAGCATATTTATACATAAACCAATAAAACTGATTACTCCATTTATCAAGTCCATATAAAGAAGAGACATAATTTATATCATTAATATAAAAATTTTCATGACTTTCAGCATATTCTGCAAATTTTAAATTTAATTTTGTAATAAAATTAATCCTACCATATATACTAGTAGCATCTTTATTACCAAGTAATCTATAGTATGGATATTCAAAATTATTTTGGATAATTACACATTTATGTTTTGTAATAGCATGATCCCACATATCCACAAATTTTTGATATTCCATTTCTAATTTTTTATCTACTTCTTCTCTATTATCATTAAGAGAAGGATAATTCATTATATTTCTATTAGTTGTATGAATAAATATAATATCTGGTTTAAAGTCGATTAACTCTTCATTATCAAAAGTTATATCTTGCCAATATTGATTATATTCTGATTCATAAAATATTGGTTTAATCCCTTGATTTAATAAAAATAATTCTAAGATTAATTTTATATCACTAGTAGTAGATCCACCTAAAATAGCTATTTTCTTTTCTATATATTTTATATCTCTTGCTAATAACTCTTTTTTTATTGATTTTTTCTTCTTTAATATATATTCTCCATCAAATGGAAATTCTAATTCTTTCATGTCTACTCCACTATAAAATAAGATTTAAATCTATTTAAATAATATCAAATATAAAATGCTATAGCAAATTAAATATTGTCTTCATTAATAGAAAAAGCTGCTTCTACACCTTCTGCAACAGAAGTTGCAATTTGATACATTCTCTTATCTATTACATCACCAGCTGCATAACATCTATCTATATTAGTTTTATAATTTTTATCTACTATTATATAGTTATTTTTAATATTTAAATTTAAGTCTTTTAAATAATCTATTTGTGGTACTAAACCTACATATAAAAACACCGCATCTACATTTATTTCTCTTTTATTAGTAACTATAGATGTTAAATAAATATCTCCTTTATACTCTAAAATTTCTTCTTTTAAAGAAATTGTTACATTATCTAAAGATTTAACTTTATCAAATAAATATTTATCTGCTCTTATTTCATCTCTTACTAAAATAGTTATTTCCTTAGCATATTTTGCTAAATGAAGTGTTTCTTCAAAAGCAGAATTTCCTCCACCTACAACTACGATATTTTTATTTTTAGTCATTGGACCATCACATATTGCACAAAATGAAATTCCTCTTCCAACATACTTTTCTTCATTTTCAAGACCTAATCTTTTAAAAGTTCTTCCACTTGCTAATATTAAATATTTACTTTCTAAAGTTGAATTTTTTAATTTTAAGATAAAATTATCTTTTTTTTCTATTGATAAAACTTGATCATTAATAATTTCAATATCTAAAAATTTAAGATGTTCTTTAAATTTTGTTGATAAATTTAAACCTGTTTCATCAAATATTCCTAAATAATTATCCACTTTATTAGTAAATACAACATTTCCCCCTACTATGGATTTTTCAATAACTTTTACATTAAATCCATATCTTTTTAAATAAACTGCTGCTGCACATCCTGCAGGACCTGCTCCTACAATTAACACATCTATCATATTTTCTCCTTATTATCACAATTAAAATTATATACAAAGAGTTTATAAAAGTATACAATTAAATTGGAGGAAAATTATGTTAAAAGTAGAACAAGTTTCTAAAAAATATGGTAAAAAAACAGTTCTTAATAAAATAAGCTTTGAACTTGAAAAAGGAAACTGCTTTGGTTTACTTGGTTCTAATGGAGCAGGTAAATCTACTATTATCAGAATTATTTTAGGAATATTAAGTAAAAATGAAGGAAAAGTTACTTATAATAACAAAGAAGTATCTAGAAAAAATGTAAATTTTGGATATTTACCAGAAGAAAGAGGTCTTTATCCAAAAACTAAAGTAATAGATCAACTATTATATTTTGCTTCTTTAAAAAATATGCCAAAAGATAAAGCAATTAAAGAAATTAATGAACTTGCTAAAATCTTAAAAGTTGAAGAATATTTAAATATGGAAGCAGAAAAATTATCTAAAGGAAATCAACAAAAAGTTCAAATCTTAATAGCATTTCAAAATGATCCAGAACTTATAATTTTAGATGAACCATTTTCAGGTTTAGATCCAGTTAATTCTCTTTTAGTAGCAGATCTTATTAAGAAAAAGAAGAAAGATAAAATAATAATGTTATCTTCACATCAAATGTCTATAGTAGAAGAATTTTGTACTGATATATTAATACTTGATAGAGGAATAACTAAATTACAAGGGAATTTATTAAAAATAAAAGATGAATATTCAGATTCAAAATTAGAAGTAGTTACAATTAATAATATAGATAAAAAAATTAAAAAAGCTAATCTTGATATAATTAATCAAACTGGAACTGGTTATATTATAGATATAAACAGTAAAGAAGATGCTTATAAATTATTGAAGCTATTAGATGATAAAGATCAAATAATTAAATTTGAAATATTAAAACCTAATTTAAATGATATCTTTATTGAAAAAGTAGGAGGTACAAATAATGATTAATGTTATTAAATTTACATTTAAAGAATTAATTAAAAATAAGTCATACAAATTAACTACTTTATTTTTAGTAGCTATCACAATAATTGCTTTTAATATTCCAAATATAAGTAATTATTTTAATAAAAGTAATAAGACAAATACAGATAAAAATAAAATTGTAAATAAACAAAAAGTTTATATATATGATGAATTTAAAGTATTAAATGATATAAATAACGATTTGAATAAACATCCAGTATATAAATTTGAAATAAAAAATGAAAAAGCTGATTTAAATGAACTAAGTAAAAATGTTAACGATAAAAAAGAAGTTATTTACATAGTTAAAGAAGTTAAAAATTATAATATAACTATAGCAGGATTAAAAAATCAAAATAATACATTTTCTACTTATACTACAGATATAGAACAATATATTAATAGTTCTTATAAAAAACATCTTATAAACAAATTAAATATAAGCGATAACGAAAAACAATTATTATCAAATGACATTTCTTTCATTACAGAAAATACAATTAAAAATAATGGTGATATAAACAAAAATGCTAATATTGCAATGTTTGGTATGGTATTTATATTCTATATAGTACTTTTCTATTCTATAGCAGTTGGAACTAGTATAACTACAGAAAAAACTAACAAAGTTGTAGAAACATTACTTACTTCTACTTCACCACTTAATATTATAGTTGGTAAAGTTATTGGAGTTGGACTTACTGGAATACTACAAATGTCTATAGTAATAGTGACTGCTATTATATCTTCACAAATATTTTTACCTAAAGAGTATATGACAATATTATTACAAAATATTAACTTATCACCTGTTATTATATTAGGATTCTTATATTATTTCATATTTGGATTTTTAATATATGCTTTCTTAATAGCATGTGTAGGTGCTACAGTTACTAAACAAGAAGAAGTTCAACAAGCGCAAGCTCCATTCTCATTCTTATTAATAATTGGATTTTATTTATCAATATTTGGAAGTAATTCTAAAGGTATATTAAACACTATAGCAACATACTTACCTATATCATCTCCATTTATTAATACAATGAATTTATTATCTAGAAAATTATCTATGATAGATATAATACTTCCAATGCTAGTATTATTAATATTTACAGCAATTGTAGCTTATATTTCATCAATTATTTATAAAAAAGTAATTATGAACTACGGTACAAGAATAAAAGGAATGGCTTTATTAAAAGAATTATTTAGAAAAGAAGATTAAACTAAAATAGTTTAATCTTTTTTATTTATAAGAATTTGCTATTTTTTCTCATTATGTTATAATTAGTTAGTCTTTTAACTTTATAATTTAGTTTAAAAAT
>CAJPPJ010000020.1 GCA_905372515.1 uncultured Eubacteriales bacterium | reverse complement strand
TAATTATATACTGATATTATATTTTAAGTTTTACTCATAAATTTACTTATTTTTAGTTTTATAAATAGTGATACTTGTTACTAATTTTATGCTATAATTTATTAAGCAAGAAGGAATTTTATGATTGATTTAAGAAATACTGCTAAATCATTGATTAGTTTAACTTGGGCTTCTACTTTAGTAGCTGTTATTTTAATAGTTATTATTAGAATTGTTTTTTTATTAAAAAACAAAGATACTAAAGTATATTTTTATCAAGAAATTTTTAATTTAATATTTTTAATATACATATTACAATTATTCCAAATAGTTACTAGTACTGATATAAATTTATATGTAGGTGGAATAAATTTAATACCTTTTAAAGAAATGCTTAGATATAGTATTGGATCACTAGGATTTATTAAAAATACTATAGGTAATATAGTATTATTTATTCCATATGGTTTCTTTTGTTTTTACTATACTAAAGAAAAAAGAATTAGTATTGGTATTTTAGTAGCTTGTATAGCAAGTTTTTGTATTGAATTAGTTCAATTTTTAATTGGAAGATCATTTGATATAGATGACATTATTTTAAATGTTTTTGGTGCTATAATAGGATTTTTATTATATAAATTATTATTTTTAATATCAAAAATATTTAATATTGAAAAATATCACATAGTAATAGATATTTTAACTTTTATATTAGTTATAGTATTAATAGTTTTAGTAGGATGGTGGTTAAAATAGAGATTTTTAATAATAGTTCTTATAGTATAGAATTTGATGATTTTAAAAAATATTTTTTATCTATTATGAAAGATTTACAAGTAGAAGATGCTTTAGTAAATATAATAATAGTAGATAATGAAGAAATAAAAAGAATATAGAAATATAGATAATGTTACAGATGTCATATCTTTTGCATTAGAAGATGTTGAATTTAAAACACCTTTTCGCATTTTAGGAGATATTTATATTTCTTATGAAAAAGTAAAAGAACAAGCTTTAAAATATGAACATAGTGAAAAAAGAGAATTATATTTTTTAGCAACTCATGGATTACTTCATTTACTTGGATATGATCATATGAATGAAAAGGAAGAAAAAATCATGTTTGATTTACAAAAGGAGTTATTAGATAAGTATGATATTAAAAGATAGAAATAAAAAAGATGTTAATTTTTTAAAAAGTTTAACATTTGCATTAAATGGTATTAGATATTGTTTTAATATGGAAAAACATTATAAGTTTCATATATTTGCGTTTTTAATAGTTATTATATTATCTTTTTTATTAAAGTTAACTACAATTGAATTTATCTTTATTCTTTTTGTATCGTTTTTAGTAATAATAACTGAAATGTTAAATACCTGTGTAGAAGTAATAGTTGATATGATTACTAAAGATTATAATGTTTTAGCAATGTATGCTAAAGATTTAGGAGCAGGAGCAGTACTTGTATCTACTATACTTGCAATAATAGTAGGTTTAATAATATTTATTCCTAAAATAATGAGGATATTTATATGAATATAAATGAATTATTAACTAAAAGTTATACACCTATATCACATTTTAATGTAGCAGTAATAATTAAAGGAAAGCATGGTACAAGTTACGGTGTTAATGTTGAATGTCATTCTATGAAAGATGGAATATGTGCTGAAGGATCTGCTTTTTCTAATTATTTTGCACAAGGTTTGAAAAAAGAAGATATAGAAGAAATCAATGTTATTAATAATAGTGATATAATAGCAACACCATGTTTTTTATGTAGACAATATATTTCAGATTTAGTATCTAAAGAAGTAGTAGTAAGATGTTTTAATAAAGATTTAAAAGAAGAAAGATACTTAGTTAAAGATTTATGTGTACATCCATTTGGAGAAAATAATTATGGAGGAATAGATGCTTGAAGAATTAAAAAAAATAATAGAAAATTCTATTTCTTATTCATATAAGATAGCTTGTATTATAGAAGATGAAGATAATAATATTTATAAGGGAGTATCAATTCAAAATGCTTGTCTTAGAGATATGATATCTGCAGAACAAGGTGCTATAGCAAACTATTTAATAAATAGTAAAACAAAAGTAAAAAACATTTATTTTTTAACAGATAAAGATTTTGATATTTATAGATATTTAAGAGTAGACTTTATTAAAGAAATAATTAATTATCAGATAAAAGTTTATTATTATGATAAGAATTATTCTTTAAAGATAGGAGAATTATAATGTATAAAATAGGTATGGTATCGATTACTGGAAGACCAAACGCAGGTAAATCAACACTACTTAACGCTATTATGAAAACTCATTTAGCTATCGTTAGTGATAAAGTTGGTACTACTAGAAATAATATTATTGGAATATATAATGATGATGATTCACAAATATTATTCTTTGATACACCAGGTCTTAATAAAAGTTTTGATAGACTAGGTGCTAAAATGAATAGAAATATTAGAGAAGGTATATCATCTTCTGAAGTTATATTATTTTTAGTAGATGCAAAAAAAGGTTTTACCGATAATGACAAAAAAATAGTAGATACTTTTAAAGATTTAAATAAAAAAGTATTTTTAATAATTAATAAAATTGATGGATTACCTAGAGAAAAGATTTTAAATAAAATTACTGAATATCAAAAATATTATGATTTTAATGAAATAATACCTTTATCTGCTCAAAGAGGAGATAATGTTGATGAATTAATAAAAACAATAAAAAAATATTTAACAGAATCTGAAGAAAAAATGTATAGTGAAGAAGATGTAACTTTTAATTCTTTAGAATTTCAAGTAGCAGAATTAGTTAGAGAAGAAATACTTAATTTAACATATCAAGAAATTCCTCATGAAATAACATGTCATACAGAAGAGATAGTAAAAAGAAAAAATGGCTATGATATATATGTAACAGTTGCAGTATCTAGAGATAATATAAAAGGTATTATTATTGGTCAAAAAGGACAAATGTTAAAGAAAATAGGTAGTTATGCAAGAAAAAAAATAGAGGAATTATTAAATACAAAAGTATACTTAGAACTTAAAGTTAAAACATTTAAAGATTGGAAAAATAGTGATATTAAACTTAAAGATTTAGGATTTTAAATGAAGATAGTAGAAATAGAAGGTTTAATTATAAAATCTATGAAATTTAAAGAAAATTCAGAGATTTTAACTATACTTACTAAAGATAATGTTTTAAGTGTAATAGCAAAAGGAAGTTTAAAAATAAAATCTAATTTAAGAATGATTTCTCAAAGATTAACTTATGCTAAATTTAATATTTATTATAAAGAAGATAGTTTATGTACTTTAATAGATGGAGATATAATAAATAATTTTAAAAATATTATAACTGATATAAAAAAAATTACTTATGCATCTTTTATAATGGATTTAATTTATCAGATAAAAAAAGATTCAAAAGAAGAGTTATTATTTGATTTACTTATAAAATCTTTAACTAAGATCAATGAAGATTTCGATCCATTAGTAATTGCTAATATAGTAGAACTTAAATGTTTAAAATTTTTAGGAGTAGAACCTAATTTAGAATATAAATGTGGTATATGTGGTAAGAATGAAGTTAGTACTATAAGTGTAGATAATGCTTGTTATGTTTGTAAAAACTGTTTAGCTAATGAATATAAATATTCAGAAAAATCTTTAAAAGTTTTAAAATTATACAGTTTAGTAGATTTTGAAAATTTAAAAACTATAAATGTAAGTAATAAAGTAAAAGAAGAAATAGATAACTTTTTAGATATGTACTATGATGAATATACAGGTATATATTTAAAGACTAAAGATTTTATAAAAAAAATATCATAAATTTTATGATATTTTTTATTTATAAGTTTCTTTTTTTATTAAGTCTATATTTTCATTCATTATTTGATAATAGTTTTTATTAAGTTTTTCTTCTTCATCTGTAATTGTATCTAGACTTCTAATTGTAAGTTTTTTAACTCCAGTAGTTCTAATTAAATTAGTTATAACATCATCATCTTCAATGTTTTCTAAACTATATATATAATTTACAAGTCCTTTTTTTACTAATTGTTTAAAATAATTTATATCTTCATTAGTTCTTGTTAATTTATCAAGTGATACTACTTCAAATCCATATTTTTCTAAAAATTTTAAAGAGTTAGATGTTACTACTAAAGTTTTATATTTTGAATTAGTATAAGTTAATCTTAATTCAGCATCTATTTCTGAAATTTTAACATTTAAATCATTTAGATTTTTTTCTATATTTTTAGATATATAAGTATTATTTATATATTCTTCTAATCCTTTTTTTATATTTTTAGCCATCATAAGTATATTAGATGGATTTAATAATAGTTCTTGCCTAGAATTAGTGTTAATACCAACTCCTGCATCTATTAATAAAATATTAGGATTTTTATTTTTAAGTTCTATAGCAATTTTACTTTGTTCACTATCTTGACCTAAATAAATATATAAATTGTTACTAGCAAAGTTATCTAATTGTTTATCGTTAAATTTTAAATTATTTGGATTTGTTTCATTTGGATAAATAGATTTAACTTTAGCATGATCTCCATATAGTGAATTTGTAAAAAATACTAATGGATAAGAAGTTGTAATTATATTAGAATTTTCAAATTCGTTTATTTTAACTTTTACACATGAAGTCATAAATACTATTAATAATGTTAATACGCATAATTTTATAAAATGTAATCTCTTTTTCATATCTTCACCTACAATAAATTATATCACAATAATTTTATATTTTTTTAAATTTATGGTATAATCTTTTTGTTTTATTACTTTGAGGTGAAAATGGATAATTTATTTAAAAAATTAGGAATTAATGTAATTAATTCTCATCTTTATGATGTTGCTTTTTTACATTCATCATATACAAATGAAAAACATAGTAGAGAAGATTATGAAAGATTAGAATTTTTAGGAGATGCTGTTTTAGAGTTAGTAGTCAGTGATTATTTATATAATAATTATCATTTAGTAGAAGGAGAAATGACTAAAACAAGAGCTAATTATGTATGTGAAAAAGCTTTATCAACATATGCTTTAGAATTTAAATTACAAGAATATATAAAACTTGGTAATGGAGAGTTAAAAGCTGGTGGACTTGAAAAACCAACTATTTTAGCAGATATTTTTGAAGCACTTATGGGAGCAATATACTTAGATTTAGGTTTTGAAGTAGTTAAAAAAATAATAGTAAATATTATCAAACCATATATTGATAAACAAACTAACTTTTTAGAAGATTATAAATCTAAATTACAAGAATTAGTTCAAACTGAAAAAAGAACAGTAGAATATAAACTTATAGATGAAAGTGGACCAGCTCATAATAAGAGTTTTACTTTTGAAGTAGTAATAAACGGAATAAAATATGGAAGTGGAACAGGTGCTAGTAAAAAAATAGCAGAACAAAATGCTGCTAAAGAAGCATTAGAAAAACTTGCATTTTAAAATAAATAAGAAAAGGAGAAATAAATGAGTAAAATAAATATTTTTGCATTAGGAGGATTAAACGAAGTAGGTAAAAATATGTATGTTGTAAAAGTAGATGAAGAAATATACATATTTGATGCTGGTATGAAGTTTAATGTAGAAAATGCATATGGGGTAGATTATATATTACCTGATTATAATTATTTAAAAGAAAATATAAAATAAATGGTATTTTTATATCACATGCTCATAAAACTCATATGGGAGCAGTTGTAGATATATTAAAAGAAATACCAAAAATTAAAATATACGGTTCTAATTTAACAATAGAAATATTGAAAGAAGAACTTCAACTTAACGATATGAATTATAAAAAATATTCATTAAATAAATTAGTAGCACATAAAAATGTAGACTTTAAAAATACATCTATATTTCCAATATCTGTTACTCATTCTATACCAGATAGTTTTATGTATGTACTTTATACACCAGATGGAGCAATTGTATATAGTGGAGACTTAGTGTTTGATATGTCTAAGAAAGGTAAATATAAAACTGATTTAGGTAAACTTGCATATGTTGGTAAAAAAGGTGTACTTTGTTTGATGAATGAATCTTATTATGCTAAGAATTCAGGATATACAGCACCTAGAAATAATTCTTATGAATATATTAATGAAGTATTTAGTAAAACACATAATAGAATAATTACTACTATAAATATTGATCATATATATAGATTACAAGAAATAATCGATGCAGTAGAACAAAATCATAAAAAATTAATTATTATGGGTTCTAAACTACAAAGAAGAATTAATAAGCTTATTGAACTTAAGTATTTAGAAGTAAATGTAGAAATAGGTGGATTAAATAATTTAAATGATAAGAATATTGTAGTTTTAGTAAGTGATGATAATGAACAAGCATTTACTAACTTAGATAGAATAGTAAAAGGATTTGATAAGTTTTTAAAACTTAATAATGAAGATATAGTTTTTATTTCAGAACCCGATACTGTAGGACTTGAAAGAAAGAAAGCTATAATAATGGATGAAATAGCTAAACAAGTAGATGATGTCATATCTATGGATAAAAATCATTTATTATTTCATTCATCTAAAGAAGATATTAGAATGTTAATTAATTTAATGAATCCTAAATTTTATATGCCTATTAGAGGTGAATATAAAGATCAAGTAGCAAATGCTGATATTGCTAGTAGTGAAGGTATACCAACTAAAAACATTATCTTAAAAGAAAATGGAGATGTTGTAGAAATAAAAGATGCTAAACTACAAAAGACAAAAGAAAAAATAAAAGTAGATGAAATATTAATAGATGGACATTTTTCAGATGATGTTGGAGAATTAGTATTAAAAGATAGAGAATCACTTGGTAATAATGGAATAGTATTAATTACTGTTACACTAGATAAACATACAAAAGAAGTATTAAGTGATGTTGAAATAGTTACTAGAGGGTTTATCTATGTAAAAGATAACAAAGAATTAATTGATTATACAAAAGAAGTAACTTTAAAAGCTATTGAAAATAATATAAAAGAAAAAGATAGTAAAAAACAAGTTGATTATAATGCCGTTAAAAATGAAATTAGAGAAACTTTAGGTAAATATTATTATAAAGAAACTGAAATGAGACCTTTAGTTATAAGTGTTGTACAAGAAGTTTAACTATATTGAATTTTAGAATTTTATATACTATACTTTTCTTAAAGGAGGCTTTATGAAAAAAAATCTAAAAACAATTATCGTAATAGTTGTTTCATTAGTAATTTTAGCTTGTACTATATTTTTAGTTTGGCATTATTTTAATAAGGAAAATAATAAAAATAATAAGCTTAACAATAATACAAATAATTCACAAAAATCAAAAGATAATGTTAAAGAAAATTTAGATGTAAATTCTGAATTAGTTAAAACTTTATCTGCTAAATTAGATTATGAATTAAAATCAAGTGTTTATTTACAAAATGAATTTTCTTCATCAACAGATGATAAAGAAAAATTAAGAATTATCACAGCAAGTTTAGATGAAAATAGTGGTATAAAAAATACTTGTAAAGAATTTAATTCTAAATACAAGTTAGCTAAAATTCCTAGTACACATGGAAAATATAATTTATTACATGAATGTTATGAAAATTCTGGAGTAAATGCTAAAGAAACAATTTCATATTCTAAAGAATATGTTGAAAAATTAGCAAAAAGCATATTTGGAAGTAGCTATAAATTAAATACAGAGTTACCATTATCTTATTGTTCATGTGCTAAGACATGTAATGATGCAACTAGCGAAATAGGTTACTATTTAGATAAGGCTAGTAAGCTATATGTTCACTATAGTGGAAATGATGCAGCTGGTGGAATAGGTTGTGTAAGTATACAACATTCTAAAAAAATAGTAAGTGCAGAAAAAATAAATGATGAAATAACTTTAGATATTCTTTATACTTCAAAACCAGGTTTAGACAATTCAGAATCTTCAACTTCAGAATTTATTTATAAATTCAAGAAAGATAAAGATAACAATTACTATTTAGTTAGCAAAACAAAGAAAAAATAGTTTTCTTTGTTTTTTGGTGTAATTTTATATATAAAGGAGAAATATGAAAGATATAGTTGTTTTTTCTTTAACATCTAATAAAGAACTTGTTAAAGAAATTTGCGGTTATTTAAAAATAAAAGAAGGAGAAATTAATATAGAACATTTTGCAGATGGAGAAGTATTAGTTGTTCCTAAAGAATCAGTAAGAGGTAAAAAAGTTTTTATTATTCAATCTACTTGTAATCCAGTAAATGATAGATTGATGGAACTTTTAGTATGTGTAGATGCTATGAAAAGAGCTAGTGCTAAAGAAATAGCTGTAATTGTTCCATACTATGGTTATGCAAGACAAGATAGAAAAGCAGCAGCAAGGCAACCTATAACAGCTAAGTTAGTAGCAGATTTACTTATGACAGCGGGAATTAATAGAATAATTACAGTTGATTTACATGCTCAACAAATTCAAGGGTTTTTTGATATTGCAACTGATGATTTAACATTTATTCCTTTAATAGGAAATTATTTTGAAGAAAAATTTACTGAAAATGATGATGTAGTAGTGGTTTCACCTGATCATGGTGGTACAGTAAGAGCGAGAAGTTTAGCAGAAATATTACATTCTCCAATAGCAATTATTGATAAAAGGAGACCAAGACCTAATGTAGTAGAAGTTAGTAATATTATAGGTGATGTTAAAAATAAAACATGTATTGTAGTAGATGATATATGTGATACAGGAGGTTCTTTAGTAGCAGGTGTAAATTTATTAAAAGAAAATGGTGCTAAAGAAATATATACTTGTGTAACTCATGGAGTATTTAGTAAAGATGCACTTGATAAAATAGATAAAAGTCCTATAAAAGAAATGATTATATCTAATACTATTCCTTTATCTAAAGAAACATTAGATAAATATAAAAAAATAAAAGTATTATCTATAGCTAAAATGTTGTCTTTGATTATTTCAGCAATTGCAAAGGAAAAGTCAGTATCTAAAATATTTGATATGTATAATATAAAAAGGGGAAGAAAATAATTTAAGGAGAAAAATGAAAAAATTAAATAAGTCACATCAAACAGATTATGTTTTTCTTGAAGTTTTAAGTGAAATAGATGAACTAAAAGAAGAAAAACATGCTAAAGTTAAAAGTTTGAAAAAGAAACATAAGAATAAAAATAAATAAAATAAGAAAAAGAATTAAGATTTATATCTTAATTCTTTTCTATATAAAGAAAAACTTTTATTAAAAAACAATTTGTGATATAATCATAATGTTTTTTTGAGGGAAAAATTATGAAAAAAAGAAATGTAGCAATTATAGCCCATGTTGATCATGGAAAAACAACTATAGTAAATGAAATATTAAAAGAAAGTATTAAAGACAATCATCTAGATTTATCAACAATCAGTATGGATAACAACAGTATTGAAAAAGAAAGAGGTATTACTATACTAGCTAAGCCAACATCTATTGAATATAAAGGGTATAAAATAAATATTTTAGATACTCCAGGACATGCTGATTTTGGTGGAGAAGTAGAAAGAATTATGAATATGGTAGATGGAGTAATACTTGTTGTAGATAGTTATGAAGGTACTATGCCACAAACTAGATTTGTATTAAAGAAAGCTTTAGAAAGAGGAGCTAAACCTATAGTTGTTATCAATAAAGTAGATAAAGAAAGTGCAAGAATAAAAGAAGTAGTAGATGAAGTATATGAATTATTTATGGATTTAGATGCTACTGAAGATCAACTTAATTTTAAGATTATTTATACATCAGCAATTAATGGAACAAGTAGTTTAAGTGATGATTTATCAACACAAGAAAAAGGATTTCATAATTTACTTGATACTATTATAGAAGAAATACCAGAACCTACAGGAAGTATTGAAGCATCTTTACAATTTCAACCTGCTTTACTTGATTATAGCGATTATACTGGAAGAATAGGTATTGGTATTGTAAAAAATGGAGTTATTAAACTAGGTCAAACTGTTGAAGTAGAAAGAATAGATGGAAGTAAGAAACAATTTAGAATTCAAAAATTATATGGATATGAATTTTTAAATAGAATTGAAATTGAAGAAGCAGAAGCAGGAGATGTAATTGGTATATCAGGACTTCCAGATATTTATGTTGGTGAAACAATAGGAGAAGTAGGAAAAGTAGAAAAATTACCATTACTTAGAGTAGATGATGCTACTATGCAAATGACTTTTGGAGTTAATACATCACCTATGGCTGGTAAAGAAGGAAAAATTTTAACTGCTAGAAAGATAAGAGAAAGATTAGATAAAGAAAGTCAAAGAGATGTGTCTTTAAAAGTAAGAGATTTAGATAGTGAAAACTTTATAGTTTCGGGTAGAGGAGAACTTCATTTAGGTATTTTAATTGAAAATATGAGAAGAGAAGGTTTTGAAATTCAAGTATCTAAACCTGAAGTAATTTATAAAGAAGAAAATGGTAAAAAGTTAGAACCATATGAAATATTAGAAATAGAAACACCTAATGAATATGCAGGTACTATAATTGAAAAACTAGGTAATAGAGGTGCTAATTTAGATTTTATGGAAACTAATGATAAAAATATTACTACTTTAAAATATACTATTGCTTCTCGTGGATTAATTGGATTTGTTCATAATTTTCCTACATATACTAAAGGTTATGGAATAATGGCACATTCATTTAAAGAATATAATATAGCTTCAACATTAGATTTAGGGGAAAGAACTAATGGTGTATTAGTTAGTATGGAAAGTGGAAAGACTACTAGTTATGCATTAGGTGGTCTTGAAGATAGAGGAGAAATGTTTGTTGAACCAGGTGTAATGGTTTATGAAGGACAAATAGTAGGTGAAAATAAAGGTGATAAAGATTTAGTAGTTAATGTTACTAAAGCTAAGCAATTAACTAATATGCGTGCAGCAGGAAGTGATGCTACAGTAGTATTGAAGAAACCAAGAGCCATATCTCTAGAATATGCACTTGATTATATAAATAAAGATGAATTAGTAGAAGTAACACCTACAAGTATTAGATTTAGAAAAAAAATATTGAATGCTAACGAAAGAAAAAGAGAAGGAAAGAATCTTTAATTTATTCCTTCTTTTTCTTTATCATGATAAAATAGATATAGGAGGATAATATGAGAAAGGTGAGTATAAAAAATTATATTTATTTAATAATTATATATGTACTTTTTATAGGAGGATGTTTTTTATTTGTTAGAGTTTATAATTCTTATAAAAATAATCGTTTTGAAACTCCTGTTATAAGAGGAAAAATGGATGAATTAACTTCTATTGATGAGTTAATAAATTTAAATTATGAATTTAATTTAAATAAAAAAGTTTTATATTTTTCAAATTCTAAAAAAGAAGAAGATAGAGAACTTGAAAGACAAGTTTTAAAATATATAGAAAATAAGAAATTATCTCACAAGTTAGTTTATTTTAATTTAAAGGATATGAATCAAGAAAAATATGATAGAATTAATAAACTTTTAAACATAAATTTAAAAAACAACTCACCAGCTTTTATATATATTATAGATAATAAAGTAGCTGAAACTTTATATAGTTCTAATAAAAAAATAGTTGATATCAAAAAAGTAGAAGAATTTTTAAAGGATAAAAACTTAAATGATTAATGTTGTTTTGTTTGAACCAGAAATACCTGGAAATACAGGTAATATAATGAGAACATGTGTTGCTACTAATACTAGATTACATTTGATAAAACCATTAGGATTTAAATTAGATGAAGCAAGTATTAAAAGAGCAGGAGTTAACTATATAGATAAATTAGAATACTTTGTTTATGAAAATTATGATGATTTTTTAGAAAAAAATAAAGAAGGAGATTTCTTTTATTTTACAAGATATGGTAAAAAGCCACATGATTCTTTTAATTATAAAGATTATAAAAATATTTATTTAATATTTGGTAAAGAATCAACAGGTATACCTAAAAGTATTTTAAAAGATCATTTAGATAGATGTATGAGAATACCTATGACAATAAATGTTAGAGCTTTAAACTTATCTAATTCAGTAGCAATATGTGTTTATGAAGTATTAAGACAAAATAATTATTTTGATTTATTAAAAGAAGAACCTCATAAATCTAAAGATTATTTAATAGAAGAATAAAATATTAATAAACTATTGTAAAATTTATAAAAAATTTGTATAATTTAGAAGTATTGTGGTTCCTTAGCTCAGTTGGTAGAGCAACTGACTCTTAATCAGTGGGTCTAGGGTTCGAGCCCCTAAGGAACCACCATATATGGAGACATACTCAAGAGGCTGAAGAGGCGCCCCTGCTAAGGGTGTAGATTGGGAAACTGATGCGAGAGTTCAAATCTCTCTGTCTCCGCCAATTTAAAAATAAAAGCCTTATTTTATAAATAAGGATTTTTTATAGGGAATTAGTTTAATGGTAAAACTATGGTCTCCAAAACCATCGTCAAGTGTTCGATTCACTTATTCCCTGCCATATAAAAATAAATTCCAAAAAATTGGAGAAAACATATATAAAAACACGGATAAAATAAAAGTTTTCCGTGTTTTAATTTGTCTAAAAATAAAGAAAAAGATGATTAAAAATTATGTTGGTTTAAAAAAATGAAAATAGTTTTGAAAAAATAAATATATTTTTAATTAAAGTAGAATTATGGAAAATAGGTAATTCTCTTATTGCTCCAAAATTCCAAATAGTATGTCAACCTAATAATTGGTCTAAGTTATTAAAACAAAAATCAGATGATGAGTTATGTGATAGAAAAATAGAGCAATTAAAGTTTTGGCAAGGATTTGTAGATTATAGCAAAAATCAAGAGAAAAAATTTACACTTACAAAACCATTACCTAATAATTGGTATAATATTAGTGTTGGTTCAAGTGATTATAAAATTTGCCTAATCTATAATATAAGTGTTGATAGTTTAAAATGTCAATTTGAAGTATCTAATAAAGATATATTTAAAAAATTAGAACAATATAGAAATGAAATAGATATGGAAATAAGTAATTTAGAATGGAATTTTAAGGAATTAAAGGTAATTTAGTATAATTATATTAGATTATCTTTTTAGTAAAAATTGCAAGAAATAAATTGTAAATAAACTAAGATTAAGTTTAATTATATATTTTATTATATAATATTTTTAGGTGGTATATATGTCAGATTTTACTAGATTAAAAAATGGAATTTTAGGTTTTGTCATTGGGGATGCTATGGGTGTTCCATTAGAATTCACAGAAAGAAGAAAAGAAAAAGTAATTGATATGTTAGAATATGGTAGCCATAATATGCCTAAAGGGAGTTGGTCTGATGATAGCAGTATGGTTATAGCAACTATGCAATCTATCATAGATAATAAAGGTATTATATGTTATGAAGATATTATGAATAATTTTATATTATGGGTAGAAAATGGAAAATTTACTTCAAATAACAAAACATTTGGTGTTGGTAGTACTACTTCAAAAGCATTAAGAAATTATTATTATAGAGAAGAATTTGTAATTTGTAAAAACCCTGTAATGTGTGGAATAGACAATTTTAAAGATAATGGTAATGGTAGTTTAATGAGAATACTACCTATTGCTTATTACTCTTATTATAAAAAAATAACAGAAGAAGATATTTATAAATTAGTTAAAGATATTAGTTCAATGACACATAGGCATAGTATTAGTGTATTAGGATGTTATATTTATGTATTAT
>CAJPPJ010000019.1 GCA_905372515.1 uncultured Eubacteriales bacterium | reverse complement strand
AATTAATATACTTGTTTCTTTCTATATAAATATATATAGCTTTCTCTATTAACTTAGTAGTTATTATTTCGAAATATTTCATATCTGAATTAGAATTGACTAAAATTCTTTTTAAATAATCATTTCTAAGTTTTAATAATTTATTATATTCATTTAAAGTTTTAAAATATTCTTTATTAAATTGACAGATTGAGATATTTAAAACATCTCTTCTATTAGATGGAGATGTTTTTATCATTAGAACATCTTCAGGTGTAGATATTACAACTGGATATTTACCTATATATTCTGATAATTTAGTAATTTTATTTGAATTTAAATAAATTTTTTTAGATATTTTATCTATATTGTACAAAACTTTTTCGTTGTAAGAATTTTCTTTTATAATAGTTTTTATTGTTAAAAAATCTTTATTAAATTTTATTAATTCTATATCATTATTTGCTCTAAATGATTTTGTTAACGAGTTTAAATAAACAGCTTCTAAAATATTAGTTTTACCTGCTCCATTACCACCAATTATAATATTTATATTATTAATAAAATTTAATTCTACATTTTCTAAATTTCTAAAATTAATTAATTTTATTTGTTTTATCTTCATTTTACAAAAAATTGCTATTTTTCATGAATTCCTACTTTCAAACGGTTCTATACATACAAGTACATTATAACACAAAATAGACTATTTTTGTTATAAATTTAGATAATTATTACTCAAAAGTTTAGAAATTTTGTATTTTTATAATTTAAGTGTCTTTGTCTTAAGATAGATTGAAGTCTTAAAGATCTATTCATTTGATTTTCTAAAGATATTTTTGAAATTATAAACTCTTTTTCACTATTATTATAGAAACGAATTTTAGTTATAATTTCACTTGTTTTCTGATAATTTTTTATCAAGCTATAATTTATCCAACAACAATCTGGTTCTAATGAAGATTTTGTTGGAAAAAATATCATATTTTCTGATTCTGCTACTATAATTGGTAACTTATAACTAGCAGATAACATTTCTTTTACTGAATGTAGTCTACCTAAATAACTACTTCCATAAAATTTACAACTATCATCTAATATTTTATACCCTGATTTTTCTACAATAAATTCATCATTCAAAGTAATAACTTGACTCTTATTTCCTTTAGATATTATTGCAATTGTCTCATCATTTATTTCATAATTTTTCATAATACCTCCTTTTTATAAAATAAATTTTGATTTGTATATTAGTTTATTACTAGAAAAAAATGTAGGGTATTTTATAGTTAATTATTAGTAACATTTCGTCCTTTTTTGTAAAAAAATAAAAAGTTATATTAATAACTTCTT
Organism: uncultured Eubacteriales bacterium; assembly: GCA_905372515.1. Classification (GTDB taxonomy): domain Bacteria; phylum Bacillota_I; class Bacilli_A; order RF39; family UBA660; genus CAJPPJ01. Next base: position 12,548 of record CAJPPJ010000019.1, on the reverse strand, counting down.
ATTGGTAATACTAAATGCATTAAATTTTCTGAATCTTTATCACTTATAACTATTGGTTTATCTGGTGCTAAAAATGTTAATGTGATTGTTTCGTTTTTAAAAGTTTTTACTGAATCCATCATATACCTTGATGAAAAATCTATTTTAAATTCTTTTTCAACATTTTCGTTTATATCTATTTTTTCATCTACTTGACCTATTCCATCACCTGATTTTATTACTACAGTATTATTATTTACTATTAAAGATATAATATTTTTTTCTTTATCTGAAGTAAATAATGATGCTCTATCTACTACATTATAAAATTGTGTTTTATTTAAAGTTATAGAAAACAATTTTTCTTTTGGAAACAAATTAGAAGTAAAAGGATAATTTCCGCTTATAAGTCTAGATTGAAATATTAAATTTTCATAATTAAATATAATCTTATTATTAAATATATGTAATTCTACATCACTATCTCCATCTATTGTCTTCAAAAAATTATTAAAATTATCTGTAGGTATTACTATATTATAACTTTCATCAACTGGTTCTTTTAAATCTAAAATATTTCTAGCTAATCTATATGAATCTGTTGCATTTAATTCTATCTTATCTCCTAAAATACGTAAATTTATACCAGTAAGTATTGGTCTACCTTCATCTCTACTTGATGCAAAAGATATTTGATTAACTGCTTCTTTTAATTTTTTAGCATTAATTGTTATAAAATTTTTATTTAAAGATAAATCCATTTTAGGATATTCTTCTTTTTCATAACCATTTAAATAAAAATTACCTGATTTTGTTTTTATTAAAATTTTAATTCCATCTAAAACAGTTATTTCTAAAATTTGTTCTTCTAATTTTCTAACTATTTCTATTATATTTTTAGGTATTACTATACCACCTAATTCTTCTATTTGAATATTTTCTTTATCTAATTTAATAAAATTTTTTATTGTCATATCAGAATCTGAAGCTATTAAATATAAACCTTCATTAGTTAATTCGAATTTAATCCCTGATAATATAGGTATTAAACTTTTATTAGAAATAGCATTACTAACTTTTGATAATCCTTCTAATAATGTTTTTTGTTCAATTTTAAATTTCATATTATATTCTCTCCTTTTTTAATATATTATTATTATAATTGTTTATATTGTTTATATCTTTAATATACTCATATTATTACTCATAATATGTATGTTTATATCATGATTATTATTGTTTATTTATGTCATTTTCTAAATCCTTTATGACTTTTTTCATATCATTTTTAGTCTTAATTAATTTTTCAATCCTATTTATTGCATTTATAACTGTAGAATGAGTTTGACCAAATTCAATACCTATTTTAGATAAATTTTCTTTAGTGTGTTTATTACATAGATATAGTGCTATTTGTCTAGGTATTAAAATATTTGGATTTCTTTTTTTAGCTTTTAGATCATCTACAGAAATTCTATAATAGTCAGCTACTATTTTCTGTATATGATTTATATCATTTTTAGTTCCAGTACCTCTACCAATTAAGTCTCTAAGAGCATCAATTGTAGTATTTAAATCACAAGTTCCATACATGTTATGATATAAAAGAATTCTTTTTATAGCACCTTCTAAACTTCTAACATCACTACTTATATTTGTTGCAATATACTCTATTGAATCTTCATCAATACCAACTATTTCTTTTTCTTTTATTTTTGATTTTATAATATTTATTCTTAAATCATAATCTGGAGGATCTATATTAAATGATCCACTCCATGCAAATCTTGTTTTTAATCGTTCTTCTAGTTTTTTTAAATCATTAGGTGAAGAATCAGAAGAAACAATAATTTGTTTATTATTATTATGTAATTCATTGAATATATTAAAAAATTCTTCTTGTGTTGTTTTCGTAGTTCCTAATGATTGAATATCATCAATTATTAAAACATCTATATTTCTGTATTTATTTTTAAATTGTTCTAGTTTATCAGTATTATTACTAATATTTAATTGTCTAGCCATACTAGTAAAATCACTTATAAATTCTTCTGTAGGAACATATAGTACTTTTTTATTAGTATTATCTTCTATATAGTTACCAACAGCTTGCATTAAATGAGTTTTACCTACACCACTATTTCCGTATAAATAAAATGGATTATATGCATCTCCTGGACTAAGAGCAACAACCCTAGCACATTGAGCAGCAATTGCATTACTTTTACCTACAACAAAATTATCAAAGGTTAAGTTTTTATTTAAATTAGATTTATGAACAAAATTGTTAATAGTTGTATTGCTTTGAAATGTTGGTAATTCTTTATTTTCTTCTGATTCTAAATCATCTTTAGTTATTAATATTACATCAACATTATTTTCAGTTACTTCTAAAAAATATTTTTTAAGATTATTAAAGTAATATTTTTCAATAAATTCTTTTTGAATATTACCAGAATTACATATAATTTTAGCTGTATTATATGTTAAAGAATGAAGAACAGTTTGTTTAAAATAATTTTTAAAAGTTATATTAGTTACATCATTTTTAATTTTTTCTAAAACTAAGTTCCAAACTTTCCCTTCTTCCATGATAATCCCCCAACATGTTATGAATTATTGTAGTATATTTTGTAGATAAATAAAAGTATAAAATGAAATAAACAATATATCATCAAAGAAATAAACAATTGATGTTTATATAAAATAAGAGTTAAAGACACTTTTAAACAAATGAACAAATTTTATAAAGTTTATTAATAAGAAAAGAAAAAATTAACATGTTTATATGTTTATAAATTAATTATAGTTATAGTATAATTAGATTATATATGTTCATATTAAATAAAACTTTTATTTTTTTATAAAATAAGATATAATCATTATTGTTTATTTAAAAGGAGGACTTATGAAAAGAACTTTTCAACCAAATAATAGAAATAGAAAAAAGAAATGTGGTTTTTTTTCTAGACAAAAAAGTGGTATAGTTGCAAGAAGAAGACGTAAAGGTCGTAAAGTATTATCTGCTTAAATTTAGGTAGTAATAGTATATGAGAAAAATAAATACTATAAAGAAAAATGACGAATTTTTAAAAGTAATTAAAAATGGTAAATATATAAAAGAAAATTGCTTTACTATATATTATATTGATAACAAAGATGATAATTACTATCGCTTTGGAATATCTATAGGTAAGAAGGTAGGTAAAGCTTTTTTGCGTAATAAAATAAAAAGAAGATTAAGAGAGATAATAAACAAATATAAAAGTTTATATAAAAATGGAGAAGAATATATTATAATAATAAAGAAAGAGATTAATGAATTATCTTTTTTAGAAATAGATGGCTTATTTTTAAATGATATAAATAAGTTGAAAGGAAATAAAAATGTTTAACAATAAAAAAATAAAATTACTAGGATTTTTAGTTTTATGTTTATTTTTGTTAACAGCATGTGTAAGGCCGTTAAAAGATGATAAGAAAATAATAACAAATCCAGTTACTAAACAACAATTGACTGAAAATATTGTATGTCAGCCAGAAGATAAAGAGAGTATAAAAGTTTATAATAAATATAAATCTAAAGTTGATATATCAAAACTACCAAAATGTAGTGAGTACATGATATTTAAAGGTAAATATAATGGTTTATGGGATAGCTTTTTTATTAAACCGTTAGTAGTGTTACTTGTTCAAATAGGAAGATTAATTAAGAGTTATGGTTTATCTATTATAATAGTTACTTTAATTTTAAAACTAGTAACATTGCCAATTACAATATCTCAAATTAAACAAAATAAAATAATGAAAGAAATTCAACCAGAATTAGCTAAATTAGAAGAAAAATATGTAGGTAAAACTGATCAAGCTTCTATAATGAATAAAACTAGAGAACAAGCAGCAATATATAAAAAATATAATTTAAATCCTCTTAGTACAATAGCTTCTGGAGTTTTAACTGCAGTTATATTTATAGCTTTCTATGAATCTATAATGAGAACTCCAGTAATATTTGAAAATGTATTTATAGGATTTCAATTAGGAACTTCTCCACTTACAGCTTTTAATAGTGGAAAATATATATATTTAATATTAGTTGTTTTAAATGTACTTATTACATATTTAACTTTAAAAATTACTCAGTTAAATACAAATAAAGATTCAATGCAAAGTATGAATACATTATTTATAGTTATGCCTGTAATTATTGGGTTTATGGCTTTAGTATCACCAGCAGCACTTAATATCTATTGGATAGTTCAAAGTGGATTTGCTTTTGTACAAAGTTATATAATAAATAAAAAAGCTGAGGTGAAATAATGGAAAAAAGTATTTATATAGGAAAAAACAAAGAAGATTTATTAAATTTAGCTTTATATGAATTAAATGTTAATAAAGAAGATATAATATTTATTGAAAAAGAAATTAAAACAGGGCTATTTAAGACAAAAAAAATAGAATTATCTATTTTTAAAAAGAAAGATATAGAGCAAGAATTAATAAATATAATAAAAAATATATTAAAAGACATGTCTATTGAAATTCTAAATATAGATACTTATTACAAAAATAATACATTTTATATTAATTTGAAAACAGATAATGATAGTCTTATAATAGGAAGAAATTCAAAAAATTTAAAAGCTTTAACAGTAATACTTATTAAATACTTAAAAGTAAATTTATTAAGTGAATTTAAATTTGTTTTAGATGTTTCTAATTATAAAAAACATAAAGAAAAAAGATTGATGTTATTAGCTAAAAATATAGCAAAAGAAGTATTAAAAACAGGTGTTGAAGTAAATTTAGATCCAATGAATTCTTATGAAAGACGTATAGTTCATAATACATTATCTAACTTTAAGAATATAGTTACAGAAAGTTCTGGTGAAGAACCAAATAGATATGTTGTTATTAAAAAAAGAGAGTCTTAAAACTCTTTTCTTTTTAGGAGGAATATGGATACAATTGTTGCAATATCTACAGCTTTAGGAGAAGGTGCGATATCTATTGTTAGACTTAGTGGAAAAGATGCTATTAATATTGTTAATAGTATTTTTACTCGTGATTTGAAAAAAGCAGAAAGTCATAAAGTTTTGTATGGATATATAAAAGATAAAGAAGAAATAGTAGATGAAGTATTAGTTACTGTTATGAAAGGTCCTAAATCTTATACTATGGAAGATATAGTAGAAATATCTTGTCATGGAGGTATAGCAACAACTAAAAAAATATTAGAGGTAATTTTACTAAAAGGAGCAAGATTAGCAGAAAAAGGAGAATTTACTAAAAGAGCTTATTTAAATGGAAGAATAGACTTAATTGAAGCAGAAGGAATAAATGAATTATTAAATTCTGATAGTGAGTTAAATAGAAAAGTATCTATAAATAAAGTTAGTGGTAAATTAAGTAGTTTAATAAAAAAATTTAAAGATAATTTATTAAATATTATTTCAGATATAGCAGTTAATATTGATTATCCAGAATATACAGATATTTATGTTACTACTAATGAAAATATAAAAAATGAAGTAGATTATATAGAAAAATCATTAACTGATATTTTAAAAAATAGTGTAGATGGTGAAATAATTAAAACAGGAATAAAAACAGCTATAATAGGAAGGCCAAATGTAGGTAAAAGTTCAATTTTAAATAGATTACTTGACTATGATAAAGCTATAGTAACTAATATTCCTGGAACAACAAGAGATTTAGTGGAAGGTAGTATCTTAATAGATGGAGTTACATTTAATTTAATAGATACTGCAGGAATAAGAGAGACTGATGATATTGTTGAAAAACATGGAGTTAATAAATCTTTAGAGCAAATAGAAGAAGCGAATTTAGTTATTTTAGTTTTAAATAATAATGAAGAAATTACTGATTATGATAAAGATTTAATAGAGAAATCTAAAAATAAAAAAAGAATAATAGTAGTTAATAAAACTGATTTAGAAAATAAATTAGATATAAGTAATTTAAATCTAGAAAATGTTATATATATAAATACTATAGAACAAGATAAGGTTGATATATTAAAAGAAAAAATAATAGAATTATTTAATTTAGGAGCTTTAAATTCTAGCGATTTAATGATTTTAACTAACGCTAGACAGATAAATTTAGCAAAAGAGGCATTAGAAATCTTAAAAGATGTAAAAATAGCACTTAATAACAATGATCCTATAGATTTAATAGAAATAGATTTAAAAAATATATATGAAAAACTATCAGAAATGTTAGGTGAAGGAAGTAAACTTGATGTTATTGATAGAGTATTTGAAAGATTTTGTGTAGGTAAATAATATGAAATATGATGTGATAGTAATAGGTGGAGGACATGCAGGATGTGAAGCAGCACTTGCTTGTGCAAGAATGAATAATCAAGTATTACTAGTGACAAGTAATATAGATAATATTGCAGATATGCCATGTAATCCTTCGATTGGTGGACCAGCTAAAGGAATAGTAGTTAAAGAAATAGATGCTTTAGGTGGAGAAATGGCTAAAAATATAGATAAAAGTCAACTTCAAATGAAGATGTTAAATACTAAAAAAGGACCTGCAGTTAGATCTTTAAGAGCTCAAGCAGATAAAAAAATATATCACAAAGAAATGTTAAATACTTTAGTGAATCAAAAAAATTTAGAAATTAAAGAAGATATGGTTGGTTCTATACTAGTAGAAAATAAGAAAGTAAAAGGTATATCTACTGAATCAGGTAATAAAATATATGCAGATATAGTAATAGTTACAACTGGAACATATATGAAAGCTAGTATATTAAGAGGTATGAATAAAACTCCTGAAGGACCACATGGAGAAAAACCATCTTTAACATTAAGTGATAGTTTAAAAGAATTAGGTTTTAATATCAAGAGATTAAAGACTGGTACTCCTCCAAGAATAGCGAGAGATTCTATAGATTTTTCTAAAGGTGAAAGACAACCTGGAGATAATGAAATATGGCATTTTTCTTATTCTAATTATGATAAAACTTATGATATAGATAAACAATTACCATGTTACTTAATTTATACAACTAAAGAAACTCATGATATTATTAATCAAAATTTAGATAAGTCTAGTATGTATGGAGGAATAGTAGAAGGTGTTGGTCCAAGATATTGTCCTTCAATAGAAGATAAGATAGTTAGATTTAAAGATAAAGAGAGTCATCAAATATTTTTAGAGCCAGAAAGTAAATATACAGATGATATATATGTCCAAGGTTTTTCTAGTAGTATGCCAATAGATGTTCAAGATAAAATGATAAGAACATTACCTGGTCTTGAAAATTGCATAGTTAAAAAATATGCTTATGCTATAGAGTACGATGCTGTAGATTCTTTGCAAATTAAACCAAGTTTAGAAACTAAAATAATAGAAAATTTATATACTGCAGGTCAAATAAATGGTACTAGTGGTTATGAAGAAGCTGCATGTCAAGGATTAATGGCAGGTATTAATGCCTCTTTAAAATTGCAATCCAAAGAACCATTAATTTTAAAAAGAGATGAAGCATATATTGGAGTATTAATTGATGATTTAGTAACAAAAGGAGTTATAGATCCATATAGATTATTAACATCAAGAGCAGAATATCGTTTACTTTTAAGAGATGATAATGCAGATTTTCGTTTGAGGGAATATGGTAAAAAAGTATCTTTAGTTACAGAAGAAGATTATAAATCATACAAAGAAAAAGAAAGAGAAAAATATAATTTAATAGAAGAGTTAAAAAACATTAAATTAGTACCAAATGAAGAAAATAATACTTATTTAGAATCATTAAATTCAGCTAAAATATATGATGGAATAAGATTATATGATTTGTTGAAAAGACCTGAAATAAAAATAGAAGATTTAACTAAATTTTTTAAAAAAAAATATCAAAAAATAGTTTTGCAAGTAGTAGAAACAGATATAAAATATGCTGGATATATAAATAAAGAACAAAAAGAGATAGATAAAATGAATATATATGAAAATATAAAAATTCCAGAAAATATTAATTATTCAGATATAAGTAATTTGAGTTTAGAAGCAAGAGAAAAATTAAATAATATAAATCCTGTTAATTTAGGGCAAGCTCTTAGAATTAGTGGAGTTAATCTTAATGATATTATGAAAGTTCAAATATATTTAAAAGGAATTAATAATGAGAGAAGATGAATTTTTACACGAGTTAAAAAAAATTAATATAAATATATCAGATGAACAAATTAATATGTTAAGAATATATAAAAATTATTTACAAAGTCAAAATGAATTATATAATTTAACAGCACTTATTAGTGATGAAGATATATATTTAAAACATTTTTATGATTCTATAGTAGTTGCTAAATATTATAATTTTAATGATATAAAATCGATAACTGATATAGGAACAGGAGCTGGCTTTCCTGGAGTGATTATAAAAATATTTTTTCCTAATTTAAAAGTATATTTAGTAGATTCTAATGGTAAAAAGATAAAATTTCTAAATGAATTAATAAAATTATTAAATTTAAATGAAATAGTGATAATAAATTCTAGAATAGAAGATTTAAATATAAAAACAGATGTTGTTATAGCAAGAGCAGTTGGAAGTATTTCATATTTAGCAGAGCTTTCTTATAATGTATATCAAAAAGATTTAATTTTAATGAGAGGTAGAAAAGAAGAAATAAGTCAAAATTTATTAAATTCTTTAAATTTAAAAATAATAAAACAAGAAGAATATTTATTACCAATAAGCAAAGATATAAGAAATATAATGGTTTTTAATAAAAAAACACATAATGTTAAATATCCAAGAAAATATATTTTAATAAAAAAGCAATCGTTATAAAAGATTTAAAAATAACTTTTAAATCTTTTTTAATTTTAAAAAACTTTTATAAAATCATAAATTGTTATATAATCAATAATAGAATAAAGTAAAAAGGGGTCATTTATGAATGAACAAGTAGTAAATCTTAGTATTGATGATATTATTCCTAATCGTTTTCAACCTAGAGAGGTTTTTAGAGATCAAGCACTTGATGAATTAGCATTATCAATTAAAGAACATGGTGTAATTCAACCAATAATTGTAAGACAAATAGTTAATAATAAATACGAAATAATAGCTGGTGAAAGAAGATATAAAGCATCTACTATTGCAGGAAAAACAACAATACCTGCTATTGTTAGAAATCTTGATGATAAAGAAACATCTAAACAAGCATTACTTGAAAATATTCAAAGACAAGATTTAACACCAATAGAAGAAGCAAGAACTTATCAGACAATTTTAAGTTTAGATAATATAACACAAGAAGAATTAGCAAAGACTATGGGTAAAAGTCAATCTGCAATATCTAATAAATTAAGACTTTTGACATTACCTGAAGAAGTTCAAGAAGCATTACTTAATTCAGAAATATCTGAAAGACATGCTAGATCTTTATTAACTGTTCAAGATATAGAAAAACAAAAATCTTTGTTACAAGAAGTTATAAAGAATAAAATACCAGTTAGAATATTAGATGAAATGATAAAAAAAGAAAATGAAGGTAATAATATGAATGAAAATGTTAATAATCCTAATATAACAATACCAGTTGTTAATAATACATTAAATCCTGGATTTTTATATGATGGAAATATGAATCAACCAGTATCACAAGAAAATCTTAATAATGGTACTTCAGTAAATTTAACATCGATGGTTAGTGAAAGTATGAATATGAATCAGCCTTTAAATACAGAAGCTGTTAATACTTCACAAGTAGGTCCATTTACTCCAGTTAATACTAATGTAATTGAAAAATCTAATACAAATCCTTCTCTAGTTAGTCAAAATAACAATAATTTACCAACAGAAGAAAAACCTGTAATAGAAAATCAAATTACACCATCAGTAGAAGTTCAAAAGGTAACAAATGAAAATGTTACTACAACAGAAGCTAATAATTTAGTAGCAAATATACCTATGCCATTAGAAACATCTAAACCAGAAGAAGCGAAAAAAATAGAAGAATCAACTCAACAAGTTGTTGAATCAGAAGAAAATGCTAATACTCAAAAATTAAATATTAATACAGAAGAAATTAATAAAGAAATAAATAAAATTATGAATGATTCTGAAACAAAAGAAGCGGAAAATAATTCTACAGAAGATAGTAGTTCTTTTGATCCAAATAGATTTAAGAAAGTAGATTTTAATTCAGAAATTAAACAAACTATATCTGGAGAAGAAGTAATAGGAGAAGGTCTTTTAGCAGGAAAACCTGTAACAGAAGAAAAAGAACTAGAATCAACTCAAGAAAATATTGTAGGAAAAATAGATCCTATTAAAGTACCTGCATATACATTAAATAATAATAATTCACAAACTGAAATTCCATCTACTGAATTAGTTATGAACGAAGAAGTTAAAAATGATGTAGAACCAGCTCCTATAGTAGAAAATAATACAAATAATATTCCAATTACAAATATGTCTAATGGACAAGTTTTGATCAGTCAAACTGGTGGAATGGTACTACCTACTAATCAAGAATTAGGAAGTACTAATAATGTATCTACCGAACCGAATGAAAATATAAAAAGTTTGATTAATTCACAAGATTTAAAATTAGCACTTATTGGAATAGGTAACGTAATTAATAATTTAAAAGCAAGAGGAATAGAAGTAAAAGAAGTAAGAAAAACTTATGCAGATCACTTAGAATTAACTTTAGAAATTAAGAAAAATTAAACACTTATTTAAAGTGTTTTTTCTTTTACAACTATATTTATTATCTTTTTTTTGATATTATATATATGTAAATTTAACAATTTAAATTCTAGGAGGATTAATGGCAAAAGTAATATCTTTGGTAAATCAAAAAGGTGGAGTAGGAAAAACAACTACAAGTATTAATTTAGCAGCATCACTAGCGATTTTAGGAAAACGAGTTTTATTAATAGATTTTGATCCTCAAGGTAATGCTACTACAGGTTTAGGTATAAATAAAGCAAATATAGAAAATAGTATATTTGAAGTTATGAATGAAGAAGTTAGTGTAGAGCAAGCAATAGTAAAAACAGCATATAGTAGATTAGATATAATCCCTTCTTTAATTAGTTTAGCTAAATTATCTATGGCTCTTGATGATAAAGTAAAAATAGATCCAAATTTTAATAAAAATTTACAATTAAAAAAGGTTTTATTTAAAATTTTAGAAAGATACGATTATATAATTATTGATTGTCCACCTTCTTTAGATATTTTTAGTAAAAATGCAATGGGAGCATCAAATTCAATAATTATTCCAGTACAATGTGAATTTTATGCTCTAGAAGGAATTACACAAATTTTAAATACTATAAGTATTGCAAAGAAGACAATAAATCCTAACTTATCAATAGAAGGAGTATTACTTACAATGCTTGATTCTAGAACTATATTAGGCTTTGAAGTAGTAGAAGACATAAGAAAATATTTTAAAGAAAAAGTATACAATACTATAATACCTAGAATGGTAAAATTAAGTGAAGCACCTAGTCATGGTAAACCAATTATAGATTATGATCCAAAATGTAGAGGTACAGAAGCTTATTTAAATTTAGCAAAGGAAGTGATTGAAAGAAATGGAAACTAAAAGAAAAGCTTTAGGAAAAGGATTGGAAGATTTATTTGGTGATACTTTAGATTTTAATGAAGTAGAAAAAGAAATAACTGCTAAAACACCAAAAAATGAAATAAAAGAAATAGAACTTTCAGAATTAAGATCTAATCCATATCAACCAAGAAAAACTTTTGATGAAGAAAAATTGCAAGAATTGGCTTCATCTATTAAAGAACATGGAGTATTTCAACCTATAATAGTAAAGAAAAGTATAATAAAAGGTTATGAAATAGTAGCTGGTGAAAGAAGAGTTAGAGCTTCTATAATGGCAGGAAAAACAACAATACCAGCAATAATAAAAGATTTTACTGATCAAGAAATGATGGAAATAGCATTACTTGAAAATTTACAAAGAGAAAATTTAAATGCTATAGAAGAAGCATCTGCATATGAAGGTTTAATTAAATCCTTATCTTTAACACAAGAAGAATTAGCTAAAAAATTAGGTAAGAGTAGAAGTCATATTACTAATATGCTTGGTTTACTTAGTTTAAATGAAAAAGTTAAAAAAGAAGTTCGTTTAGGTAAAATATCTGCAGGTCATGCAAGAGTTTTATCAAAGATGTCTAATGAAGAACAAATAGAAAATTTAGCAGAAAGAGTTATAAATGAAGGATTAAGTGTAAGGGAATTAGAAAGATTATCTCAAGATAACACTTTAGAAAAAAAACATGTTATAACTAAAAAACCGACATTACAAAATGAAATATTTAGAGATTTTGAAGAAGGTTTAGAAGATAAATTAGGTACAAAAGTAACTATCAAAAATAAAAAGATAGAAATATACTTTAATAATAAAAATGATTTAGAAAGAATTTTAGACATTTTAGAAGTGGAGTAATTTAATGAATTTGAACATTAATGATATATTTAAAACATTATTGCCTGTTATTATATATATATTATTGTATTTTTTAATAACAA
>CAJPPJ010000018.1 GCA_905372515.1 uncultured Eubacteriales bacterium | reverse complement strand
TTATGATTTAGCTATACTGGAATTAAATAAAGAATTTAATTTAGATTTAGTATGGAACCAAGATCACTTTGTTACTAATTATGAAGAAATAAATTTTTATAATACTTTAGGAGCTAAGTATGCTTATATTTCTAATGAAATAACATATGAAGAAATTAAAGATATTACTAAAAATACAAATTCAAAATTATTAGTATTATTAGTTGGTAAACCTACAATAGCAGTATCTAAAAGAAAATTAATTACTATGTCCAATAATAATTTTTTAAAAAATGATGAAACTAAAAATAAACATATATCATCTAACAAAAATGCTATTATAAATGAAAATGTTGATACAGTTATATATAGTGAAAATATAATCAATTATACATCTTTACTAGATTTAGATATTGATTATGGAGTAATAGATACACTATATTTAGAAGAAAGTGAAGAAATAGTTAATAATATTTATTCATATTTAAATACTAAAAATCCTGATAGTTTAAAAAATATAGAGAATATTATAGGAAATAATACTAACTTTTTATATTCTCCTACTATATATAAGGTGGTTAAAAGATGAAAAAGATAGAATTATTATCTCCAGCAGGAGATTTAGAAAGATTAAAAGTAACTCTTTTATATGGAGCAGATGCTTGTTATATAGGGGGATATAAATATGGACTTAGAGCTAATGCTATTAATTTTTCATTAGAAGAAATAAAAGAAGCTTGTGATTTTGCTCATAATTTAGGTAAAAAAGTTTATTTAACTATGAATATGGTATTTCATAATGAAGATTATTTAGAAGTAAAAGAATACATTAAAGAAGTTGTAGAACGAGGGATAGATGCTTTTATTTTAAGTGAATTAAATTTAGTTAGTTATATTAAAAAAAATTATCCTCATGTTGAAGTGCATATTTCTACTCAAAATACTAATACTAATTATTTAAGTGTTCAATTTTTAAAAAGTTTAGGAGTAGATAGAGTAGTTTTAGCAAGAGAAGTAGGATTTAATGATATAGAAAAAATAAGAAAACTAGTAGATATTGATTTAGAAGTATTTATTCATGGTGCTATGTGTACTTTTTATAGTGGTAGATGTGCATTATCTAGTTATTTTACTAATAGAGATGCTAATAGAGGAGGATGTTCTCAAGTATGTAGATTTTTATTTAAAGATGATAAAGATAGCTTTTTTTCTTTAGCTACTAAAGATTTAAATTTAATAGATTATATAACAAAATTAATAGATTTAAATGTAGCGAGTCTTAAAGTAGAAGGAAGAATGAGAAGCATATATTACCTTGCTACTGTAATAGGAACTTATAGAAAATTAATTGATAAATATTATATGAATAATTTAACTATAGAAGATGTAAAAAAATTTAAAATAAACTTAGAAAGGGTAAGTAATAGAGATAATTCTTCTCAATATATGAAAAATAATATTGATTATAATGATCAATACTATTTAACAGAAAGAAGTGAAAAATCTAATCAAGATTTTTTAGCATTAGTTTTAAGTTATGATAAAGATAATAAAATATTACATTTAAAACAAAGAAATTTATTTTCTAAGGGAGATAAAGTAGTACTTTTTACACCAACAAACGAACTTAGTTTTATAGTTAACGAAATATATGATGAAAAAGATAATTTAATAGAAGTAGCAAATCAAGCTGATAGTTATGTTAAAATTAAATTAGATGTTGATTTTGATGTGAATAAATATGCGATGATTAAAAGGGATTAAAATGGAAATAATATTAAAAGGATATAAGGGTAAAAAAATTTTAGATTATCAAAAAATGGTAAAGAGAGTTAAAGCACTTATTGTTTCATCTGATAATAAGATTTTACTTGTTAATAATTATCAAGATTATCAGTTTCCAGGTGGACATATGGAAAATAATGAAACATATAGTGAAGCTTTAAAAAGAGAATTATTAGAAGAAACAGGTATAGATTTTAATATAGAAAAAGATATAGAACCTATATTGAAATTATATAGATATTATGAAGAATATCATGAAACTAAAGAAAACACTTTATTAGAAATAAATTATTTTATAATTAGATCAGATAAGTATATAGATATAGATAATTTAAATTTAACTAAAGAAGAAGAAAATGGAGATTTTTCTTTAACTTATATAAGTTTATTTGAATTTAAAAGATTACTTGAAGAAAATATTATGATAAATAATGATAAATATGGTATTTCTGAAGAGATGTTTGAAGTATTTGATAAATTAAAAAATAAATTATTTTTTTATTAAAAGATGATAAAAGTACACATAAAAAAAGTGTATGTTTTTTTGATATAGTGATATAAAGGAGATTAGCAATGAAACTTAGTCCCGAACAATTAAAAGCAGAAGAGTATTATTTAAGAAAAACTCTAGAAGTTTTAAATAATATTATAGAAAAAAGCTCTGATTCTATAGATTCACGAAAAGTTGATATAATTGAAATGAAAAAATATATATGGAAAAATATAGGAATATTAGATGATATTGAAGTAATGAAAAATATGGATGATGTTAATAAAGAAGTTGATTTTACTAATAAAAACATAAAAGTCATCAATTCATTAAAAAAGTCTTTAATTTCTCCATACTTTGGTAGAATAGATTTTTCTTCAGATGATGATATTATATCGATATACATAGGTATTAACGGAATAATGAAAGATTTAAAAAATTATGTGTTCGATTGGAGAACACCTATAGCTAGTTTATTTTATAATTATGGAGTTGGAAAAGCAGAATATGTTGCTCCAGGGGGAATAATTAAAGGAGATATTTCTTTAAAAAGACAATATAAAATTACTGATGGAAAAATTAAAAGATGCTTTGATAGTGATATAAATATTGATGATGAATACTTACAAGAGATCTTATCAGAATCATCTTCAGAAAAAATGACTAATATAGTAAATACAATTCAAAAAGAACAAAATGTTATTATTAGAAATACGAGTGATAGATATTTAATTGTTCAAGGAATAGCTGGATCTGGAAAGACTTCAGTAGCTCTTCATAGAATTGCTTACTTATTATATAATGAAAAAAAATTAACCAATCATAATGTTTTGATTTTTTCTCCAAACGAAGTTTTTTCAGAGTATATATCTAATGTTTTACCAGAATTAGGAGAACAAAATGTATTACAAACAACATTTAGTGATTTTGCTAGATCTTATCTAGGTGGTAACATTGAAACATTTACAAAATTTCTTGAAAGATATTATAAAGATGACAATATAGATTTAGAAAAAAACAAATTTAATAAAATAAAATTATCAAATGAATTTAAAAAAGAAATAGATACATTTCTTAGTGAATATATTTCTAAAGCTAGATTTATTACAGGCATATCAATTAATGGTAGACAAATTGATAGAAAAAAATTGGATGAATATTTTCAAAAAAAATTTAATAATAGACCAGTTGCTACACGGCTTGAAGATATGGTTGAATACTTAGGAGATTACAATAAAGATTTAAAAAATAAGATTCTTAAAAAACTAAAAGAACTATTAACAATAGATACTAATCCTATAGAAGTATATAATAAAATTTTAAATAAAAATAATTTAAATTTTGATAAAGAAAGAACAAAATTTAATTCAAATGGAAAACTTCAAAAATTAAGTTATTCAGATTTGTTACCACTTATGTATATAAATTTTGAACTTAATGGATATCCTGACTCAAATAATATTAAACATGTGATTATTGATGAAGCTCAAGATTATACATTGTTACAATTTGACATATTAAAGAAAATATTTAAATCAGCATCTTTTACAATTTTAGGAGATGTAAATCAAACAATAAATCCTTTCTATAAATATGATAATTTAAATGATATTAATAATATTTTTAATAATAAAGGAAAGTATATTGAATTGACTAAAACATATAGATCTAGTCAAGAAATCATAGAATTTAGTAATAAGATTTTAGGTATAGATAATGCTTGTTCAGTAAGAGATAGTAATTCAATACCTGTTGAATTTGGAGAACTTGATAAAAATGAAATAAGCAAAATTTTAATAGCAAATGTACATCAAATGGAAGAAAAAAATATAAAAAGAATTGCTATTATTACTAAGAGTAATGATGAAACGTTGAAGTTATATAAGAAACTAAAAAAAGAATTACCAAAATTAAAGATGATAAATACAAGTAAAGACTTTAAAATAGGTAATATGGTAATTTTACCTTCATATATCTCAAAAGAGTTAGAGTTTGATGGAGTAATTATATATACTGATAAAGAAAATGAATATAAAGAAAAAGATAAATATTTATTTTATGTAGTTTGTACTAGAGCACAACATGTTTTATCTATATATAATCAAAAAGAAATTATTAGAAAAAGATAGATTGATTTTTAAGATATTAGTCTTCTAATTAATTTAGAATAAAAAATTATATTTAAAGGAAGATAAAAATGATTAAAGCAATAGCAATTGATTTAATAGGACTCTTAGAACTAGAAAAAGAAATAGAGTTAACTATGGATGAAGATAAATTAGAAAGATTATTTTGACCAAACAAAAGTTATGAAGAGTTTTTAGAGATAGCTCAAAATAAAGTAGGTAAAGATAAACTTATATTAGAAATGGCAGAAAAAAATTATTAGAGTATATTATAATTTCAGAAGATATAGGTTAAATAAAACTTAATTATGACTTCTATCAATATATTTTAGATAAGTTTAAAATAAATCCAGAAGATAATAAAAATAATATTAAAGGTACAGCATTATTTTGCATTAATACAATTAAAGTTGAAAGAGAAATGGATTTGGTTGAAGAAAAAAATTTTTATTAAATAAATAATTTATAATTGATATGTTTATTACATATCTTTTTTAATAAAAAAATCAATCTTTTTAAAGATTGATTTTAGAATTAGTCGAACGTAATTATCTAATGGAGCGATAACAAAGGTTATTTGAAACTTCTAATAGTAAGAGTTGATAAACAACTAATCACATTATAACTTATTTTAAGTCGTTTAAAAACAATTTCTCATAAATTCTATTGATTTTTTTAATTCATTATAGTCAGGAATTCCGTTATCTTTTCTATGATGTATTTGGTTTCTTATAAATGTATGTATGCTAACTTCATTAGGTTTTCCTTTCCATGGAGAAGTTTTTTGCTCATTTTTATCAGTTATAAAGAATTTTGCATCGAAATCTTTAATATGTATTTCATTTTGATAAAACAAATAATTAAGTTCTTCATATAGCTCATTATGATATTCTTCAGTTGCTAAACCAAATGCCAAATAATTAATTTCATTTGCAGATAAATATGGTAATTTAAAATCATCAATTTCTGAAATAGTTTTGTCATTGTTTATAACTACAGTTTTAATATTATCATTGTATAATAGTTGTTTAACTAGTATTGGTGAGTGACTAGATAAAATAATTTGAGATTCTATGGATATTTTTAATAAAAAATCTACAAACTTCTTTTGAATATCAGGATGAAGATGTAATTCAGGTTCATCAATTAATATAATTATTTTTTTATCATTTTGTTTTGCTAAATAGTAAGAATATATTAATGAAAATATCATTTCATATCCAGCTCCTATGCTACTTAACGGAATTTGTATGTTTTCATTTCCTTTCATTATGAAAGATGCTTTAGAAAAAGGCTCATAATTGTTAATAAAATCTAACCATATTTTTTTACTACTTATTTTTTCAAACTCAGATACTGCATTTTCTAAAAAAATATTTTCTATTTTACCTATTTTTATTTTTTGATTCAAATCTTCATTTAAATCTGGCATATTTTCTTTTTTCATTGCTTTAACATATTGAGAATTAAAATCACCCATTAATCTATCAAATCTTGTATTATTAAAACTTCCAGATTTTATTTGAAATATTCTATTTTTATCTAAAAATAAAATATCTGTATCATTATATCTTTTCCCTGAAAAAGGATTATTAACACTTAATCTTAAATCTGGACTATTTGGTTTAGGTTTGTTTGGATTCTTATTGATATAGTATTGATCAAAAACTATTGGGCTTTGTAAATATGATTTTGATTTTATCGAGCGTAGATTAGCTTTAAATCTAAAACCTGTTGCAATAAAACTTGAATTTGGCATAGAGCCATCCACCTTAAATTCTTCATTTGAACTAAATATTATATTAGTTTCCTTTTTAGTAGAATTCATGTCATATATATTAAAAGATGATGCTTTATAATCTAACATGCACATTGAGATAGCATCTAATAACGATGTTTTTCCACATCCGTTTTCACCAACAATCAAAGTCAATCCAGAACCTTCTTTAGTATTATCTGGTATATTGAAATTATCAACTATAAAATTTTTATCAAATAATCTAAAATTTTCAATATCAATTTTTTTTAAAAACATAATCCCACCTAAATAAAAAGTATCATTCTATTGAATGATACGAAATTTATAATAGTTATAGCATATTTATTTAATTAAATATAGTTTTTTCTCAAATATAGAAAAAATGAATAAATTAATGTTATAATCATATATAAAAGTAAGGTGTGATCAATGGAAACTATAATTAATATAGAAAATGAAAATTTAGCAAATTATATAATGTTTAAATTGGATAAAGTTGATAATGGGTTTACTGAAGAAGAATTAAATAAAATAACTGAAGTTGTTATTAATTATAACAATGAAACTGATAGTAGTTTTGTTTTTTTAGAAGAATTATCAAAACTTAAAAATTTAAAAACTATTACTTTACGAAATGGGTATATATTTAATGATAATTATAATATTTTTTTGAACTTAAATAATTTATCTGAATTTGTATTTGAAAATTGTGAGTTTGAAAATGCTGATTTAATTGCTTCACTTAAACTTAAATCATTATCCTTAATAAATTGTAAGATAGAGAGTTATTTGTTTGTAAATGTTCTTAAAGATTTAGATGAATTATCAATTATAAATGGAATAATAGAAATTGCAAAATTAAATATGTTAAATCATTTAAAATATCTACAAATATCATATTCAAATATAAGTGATAATAAAGATTTAAATATTTATGCATTAGAAGAATTGTATATAGATAACACTAATATTTATAATTTTGATTTTTTAAATAATTTATTAAATTTAAAAAGGATAAGTATAGATGAAAGTCAGTATAACAACAATAAAGAATTATTTAATAATCTAGTGAGAAAAAATATCTTAGTTTTAAATGAAAATATGGTTGAATTTGGTGGTAAAAACAATGAAATATGATTATCAATATAAAATTACATTTAAATTAAATGAACCATTTGATATTAACTATATAAAAAATGTATGTAATCAATATCCAAATTTTAAAATATTAGTTGAAGTACAAAATACTAAAGGAATAACTTCTTCTATAATAAGGCAACTAGGTTCAAATGTTGCAATAAGAATTGCAGGTGGTTTTGATGAAGCTAGGTGTAAAAACGGTCATTTTACTGGTAATGAATATACTGAATCAGTCATTTATACAAGAAATGAAACTATTAAAATACTAGAAGAAATTGAAAGGATAGAATCTGCTTTAAATAAAAATTGGTCAGATATTCAAAAACTACTTTATGTATATGATAGATTAAAAACAGGCATAATGTATGATCCAAAATTTGAACATAAATTATCAAGTGAAATTAGAAGTTTAAGAGGTTTAATTACCAAACAAACTGTATGTGCTGGTTATGCTTTAATATTAAAAGAATTTATGGATAGAAATGGAATAAATTGTGAATATGCTGAAGGATATACAAAAGCCAATGGAACTGGTGGTCATTCATGGAATATCGTTAATATTGGTGGTAAAAAATACCCAATTGATTTAACATGGGATAATACAACATTTAGATCAGGAAAATCAAATAGTTTTGATTGGCTTGGAAAAGATATTCCAACATTTAGTAGAAGTCATCATCCTGTACCAAGTGAAAAAACTCAAGATTATGAACATACTTTATCACAAATTGATCCACAACTCGTAAAACAAATATATTCACAAATAGGTGTTGGAAGAGCAAGGGATTATCGCTCAACAACTTATTATGGAACACGAAAAGATGGTTCAAGATATATAGTTGCTCAAATAGGAGATAATACAATTAATAATGTAACATATTACAGATATTATTATGTTGAAATTACAAAAGATGGAAAAAAACAATTACCACTAATATTATATAGTGATACAAATGTTACACGGTTAGTGGATTGCAAAAATTTTGGAAAACCAATTCCACAAAATTACGAAGAAGCAGTTAATAATATCTTATTTTCCAAAGAAAATATTGATGATTCAATTGCAAAGAAAACATACTATATTGGTAAGGTTAAAAAAAGTGAAGTTGGAAATAAGTTTGAATTAGTATCATCATATCAAGAAATACCTAAACCTGAAGAAAAAAGAAATTTATTTGTATATCCGACAAGAAGATTTACAAGAAGTGATGGAAGTGTATTTATAGCTCAACAAATGTTTGATACTCCACATAAAGCAAATGGCATTGATTTTATGAGATACGATATATTTGAAATGGTTAATGAAAATGGACAAGAAGTTTTAAAAAGAAATACTGTATTTACAGAAAGAAACTTTTTTAAAGATACTAGACAAAGTATGGTTGATGATTATTTAAGTCGTGAAAGACTTGATAGAAAAGTTGGTGAAGCTGGAGGATATATAGGATTCTATGATGCAAATGGTATAAGAACTTATAATCCAGATTTAGTTAAATTTTTTGAAACATCTAAAAAAGTTGATATTGATTCATTAAATAGACAAAAGCAACAAGCTAATACTCCAGCAATTCAGATTCCGAACTTTAGTGAATTAAAAGATTTAGCATCAAAATATGAAATATTTATTGACTCAAAAGATCCTTTAGATTCAGATACTACTAAAATTAAAATTAGAGACATTAAAACTGGACAAATTCAAACTGACAAATCTATTATAGATAGAGCAATGTTTGCAAATATATGGCTTACTTCTGCAGGAGTAAAATACTATCAAGATGAATCAAGACCAGGAACAAAATACGCTTTTAATGAACCAGCAGAAGAATTATATAACACTGTTTGTAAACAATTATTAACTTCATGTAAAGTCAAAGGTGTTATTGATACAGTTGATTTATTAAGAAATATTGAAAATAATAATGGATATAAATACAATAGAGAAATAATTATAAATCTATTTAGATTACCATATCAAACTGAAATGATTAATAAATTGTTTTTACAATCATTAGGTATTAATCAACAGGCACAAAAACCAGAACCTTTATATACAATGAGTTATGCAGGAGAACTTGTATTTGGTGATGAAAACTCTAATGTAAAAAGAAGATGACTTATCTTTCGAAGTCATCTTTTTCTTTACTTAAATCTAATTCTTCAATGTCATCATCTAAAACTTTATCATCATTATCATGTAAGAAAAATATTAATTTTTTAAACTTATCTTTCCAGTAATTAAGAGTATTTTGTATATTTTTAATTTTAGATTTTAGAAATTATATTTCATTATCTTTTTCCATAATCGTATGACTTAAAGTTTTAACTCTTAAATTAAGTATCTCATTATTTTCAGTAAGAATTTTAATCTTATTATTCTTATATTTTAATTACTCATGTGCATTAACAAGAATATTAGATAAATTTTCAATAAATATTTCATTAGAAAAGTTAAATACAAGAAATGTAGTAGTATTAATAATTATTCTATGTGGTTCAATATAAGTTAAATTAGTCTTATCAATTTTTCTAATACTACCATTTATAATAGTTAGCTTATTATTAGTAAAATCACATATAAACTCAATTTTATTTCTTAACGATTTTTCTAATGATAGTTCTTTCTTAATAATATTTACCATAGTTCCATCCTCTCTTTATAAAGTAGGATAGTTTTTGTATTCTTCCAAGCTGACCTGCGAGAGTTTTGAAACACAAAAAAACTAATCCATTTCTGAATTAGTTATTTATCAAAATTCGAACTAGTCGAACGTAATTATCTAATGGGGCGAACAGTGGGAATCGAACCCACGCATGTTGGGACCACAATCCAATGTGTTAACCACTTCACCATGTTCGCCATCACACTTAAAATTATAATTGATAAAAATGTAAAAAGCAATAACAATATAATAAAAAGTATGTTTTTAAAAATATATAATTGATATAATTTATAAAGGAGATATAAAAATGGAAAAATATAGTTTATATGAATTAAGAAATAATTTATTTGATAAAGTTAATAAAATAGGGATAAGTCAAAAATTAAAAGAAAATCCTAGTTTTCAAGATGTTATTTATTCTATAGAAGGTAAAATTGATACTATGAATGTTGGTATTAATGCAAAAGATATAGAAGTAACTGAAGATAATAAGAATATAAGTTTTGAATATAATTTTTTAGGTAAAAAATATAGTTTACTTATAAGTAATATTAATGAAAATGAAATAAGATGTTTAAAATTATTAAATCAAAAACAAGATAGAGAAAATATAAACGGATATTATCAAATAGATGAAAAACATATTAATGAAATGATAGCTAAAGTAGATGATAATGGTAACTTAATAATTAGTGAAAATTTTTCTTTATTAGATAATGAAAATTGCAGTGATAAAGAAGTAAATAACTTTACTACATCTGAAAGAAAAACATTTAATAAAAACGGTATTATGATTGAAAGAGAATTTAAGAGTTTTGGAGAAAATAAATTACAAGAAAATATAAATGATGTAAAAATAGATAGTGCTCTTTATATTCCTAGATCTGCTTTTGAATTAGCTAGTGATTTTAATGATAAATATGTTGAAAGAACATTGCTTAGAAGAGAAATGTTAGATACTGCAAGATTAATTTATAAAGATAATCTTAATGAAATAGAATATCAAACAACTGTTAAATTAAATGAATATAATGGATTAAAAAATATGAGTATACAAGGATATCAAGATTATCCTGATGATATAGTTATTAGTCCAATATCTAAGTTTGAAATAGATCAAAAGATTATAAGAGAAGAAAATCCTAAAGTACAAGAAGGATTAAGAGAATTCTCTATAGGAAGAGAAGAATATAATTATAATTCTAAAGAAGATCAACATTTTATAAGAAATGGTGTAGAAGAAACAAGAAATCGTTATAGATAGTGAACATTTATAAAAAGTGTTTACTTTTTATTTTGATAAATTTTTAATAATTTGATAAAATTTTATTAAGAGAATGGGGTTATATATGAAAAAAATTGTTTTATCTATAGTTATACTTATATGTTTTATTTTAGTTAATTTATTTAAGTTTAATACTACTTATTTTTTAATTGCTATATTTGTAATCGAGCTTATTCGCCTTTTGATTAGAAAATTTAAAGTAAAATTAGATTATTTTATAATAATTTTATTTATTTCAGTATTTAATGCTTTAATATTAAATTTATCTACAGCTATATCACTTTTATTAATTTATGATTTCTTAGATCAAATATTAGAAATATTAGATAAGAGTCTTCATAAATATTTAAAAAATTATGTTAAAAATGATTATATAGCATCTTTTTTTGAAAATAATAAAGAAGTTTTGAAAAAGTTTTCAACATTAAAGAAAAAAGACATTTTAATTTATAAAAAGGGGGAAATATTAACTACTAGTGGTAAATATAATGATAATTATTATGAAGTAGGAACTATAGTAGATGAAGATATATTTTTAGAAAGTGATAAAGATTATAAAGAGTTAATAGATAGTAAGTCTTTAAAATCATATAATTTATTACAAAAGAAAATTCGTAAACCATCTTTAATTAGTTATATAGTATTACTTCTTTTATCTACCATTATATTCTTTATACTTATATACTATAAATACGAACTAAATATAGCATTATTTTATACATTTAACTTTTTACTTATATTTTTACCACTAACATTCTTTTATTCAAAAAACATACCAATACTCTTTAGTATTGCATATCTTTATAAAGAAAGAATACAAATTAACGATATAAATACGTTTTTTAAAGTAAATAAAGTTGATATTATTGTTTTTGATAAAACTAGTGTGCTTACAGATGATAATATATCAATAGTTAATATTGATAATCAAAGTGATATTAATTTAGTACAGTTAATAAAAACTTTAGAGCAAAATACTTATGATGAAATAGGCAAATTTTTTAGAAAACAAGAATATGATTATCTATTTAAAATAGATAAAACTAAAAAATTACCTGGAGGAATTATAATTAATGTAAAAGATGATGAATATTATCTTGGTAATTATGATTTCTTTAAGCGTAATAAAATAAAAGTTAAAAAGAATAAGACATTAGGTACTGCAATATATATAGTTAAAAACAATATATTTTTAGGTAGTGTAGTTATAAAATCTTCTATTAATAAAGAAGTAAAAGATATAGTTAAATACTTAGAAAAAATAAATAAAGAAGTAGTAGTTTTATCTGGTGATAATGAAGAATATGTTAGATATATTTGTAATACTTTAGATATTAAGAGATATTCTTATAATATAAATAAGAAAGATAAATTAAGTTTTTTATTATTATCTAAAGAAGAAGGTACAAAAGTATTATTTATTGGAGATTATCGAAATGATAAAAAATTATTTAAAGAAGCATTTTTATCTTGTGCTATTTCTAAAAAAGAAACAGAAGCCGATATAACAATAGATAATAATGATTTAACTGATATTAAGAGGTTATTTATTACATATAAAGCATATAAAGTATCATTTATATTAAATATATTTTTAACAGTATTGATTACAATATTTAAGTTATTACTTTTGTATTTAGGAATATTAAGTTTAGAAGTATCACTTTTGATAACACTTATTAATATATTAATCATAATATTTGTTAGTATTGAGGTATTAATGTTTAAATAATGTTAAATTTATAGTAAAATTGCTGTTAAATTATTGATTTTAATTAAGAAACTTGTTAAATTTTAAGTAGAGAAGTAAAAAAACTCTCTATATAGGACAAGATGGAGGTATAACAATGAAAAAGTCTGAATTAATAGAAGCAATTGCTGAAAAAGCAGGATTAACAAAAGTAGAAGCAGGTAAAGCATTAGATGCAACATTTGAAGTTATTGCAAACCAATTAGAAAAAGGAGAAAAAGTACCAGTTGCAGGATTTGGAACATTTAAATTATCAAGTAGAGCAGCTAGAGAAGGAAGAAATCCAAAAACAGGAGAAACTATTAAAATAGCAGCAAGTACTTCAGTATCATTCAAAGCAGGAACAGCTTTAAAAGAAAAAGTAAACAAATAATTTTATTAAACATTGGGTAGCAATTAATGCTACCTTTTTTATATAAAAAAATGTATAATTGAGAATGTATGAAAGAAATTGCCCTTAACATATTAAAAAAATTAGAAAAAAATGGTTATCAAGCTTATATAGTTGGCGGCTTTGTTAGAGACTATATTTTATCTATTAACACTGTAGATGTAGATATAATTACTAATGCAACTCCAAAAGAAATTAAAACTATATTTAAAGATATTATTTTACCAAGAGAAGACTATGGAGCTTTAGTTTTATATATACAAGATAAAAAGTTTGAAATAATGACTTTTAGAAAAGATATAAAATATCAATCTAATAGGAAACCATTAAAAATTGAATATATTTCTTCTTTACTTGAAGATTTAAAAAGAAGAGATTTTACAATGAATACTTTGTGTATGAATTCTAAAGGAGAAATAATTGATTTATTAGAAGGTAGAAAAGATATAGAAGCTAAAAAAATAAAAGCAGTATTTAAAAATGTTGATAAAGAATTAAAAGAAGATCCTTTAAGAATTTTAAGAGCTATAAGATTTGCTACGACATTAAACTTTGATATAGATGATAAATTAGAAAAAGCAATTATAAAAAATAAACAA
>CAJPPJ010000017.1 GCA_905372515.1 uncultured Eubacteriales bacterium | reverse complement strand
GTTTTTTATCTTATAAAATTTATTTTTTAAAAAAGAGAAATGAAAATCAAAAAGAAATATCAGATAATAAAAGCTCTACTCAAGAAAAAGAAAAGAAAAAAACAGAACAAGAATTAAAACTTGAACGTCTTGAAAATATTCATAAAAAGATAACATTTTTTAAGATGGAAAACTTAGATAGATATTTATCATATAAAGAAAAGCATAAAGATTTAAAAAATGAAGATATAGTTATAAGAGTAAATATTGGACTTGATAAAGAATTTTTTACTAATAGTAAAGAAGCACCTCATAAATATGAAAAAACTGTTTTAGCAAATAAATATAATTTTTTAGGAAGTGATTATATTCCTAAAGATTTAACTAAAATTAATTCAAAATGTACAATTGGAACACAAACACTTGTTAAAGAAGCACAGGAAAATTTTGAAAAATTATGTAATGATGCAAGAAAAGATGGATATTTTATAAAGATTATTTCATCATATAGGAGTTATAATAGACAAAAAATACTTTATAACAATTATGCTAAAAGAGATGGAGAAAAAGCTGCTGATACTTATTCTTCAAGAGCAGGTTATTCAGAACATCAAACAGGTCTAGTAGTAGATGTTACTAAAGAAAATGGATCTTTCTTAAAGTTTGGAAATACTAAAGAATTTGAGTGGATGAAAGAAAATGCTCATAAGTATGGTTTTATTTTAAGATATACTAAAGAATTTGAATCAATAACTGGCTATACATCTGAACCATGGCATTATCGTTATGTTGGTGTAGATATTGCAAGTTACATACATGAACATCCAATGAGTTATGAAGAATACTTCGTTAGATTTTTAGATAATAAATAAAAAAACAAATAATTTCTTATTTGTTTTTTTAATCTCTATTTTTATTTCTTTTTCTAGCGTTTTTAATACCTGCTTTTTTAGCTTCTCTTCTTAATTCACCAGGTTTAGAGTAAGATTCTCTTTTTTTGCATTCTGATGGAATTCCATCACGAGCTACTTTTTGTTTGAACTTACGAAGCGCTTTTTCTAAATCACCTTTTACAGTTACTCTTGTCATTTTGATCCCACCATTTCTTTTTGTTCTAAATAATATATTACATAAAATATCTTATTTTTGCAATATTTTTTTATTTACAAAGTTCATTTGGATCTACATTGTTAGGTAAATCACTAGAAATACATTTACTACTATAAGAATCATCATCACAATATAAACAAATTTTATAAGTATATTTATTATCTTTTTTTTCTATTAAAACATAACTTTTTTTATCATTATCACCTTTAATGTCACATTTTTTATGTCTGTAAGATAATACTTTATCTATCATTTTTTCTTTTTCTAATTCATTTATACATATTACTTTTTTATCACCATCTTTTGGTCTTTTAGCTCTATGTGTATTGATGTAATTAATTGATGCAGTTTCTAATTCTTTTTCTAAATTTTTATAATAAACTTGTCTAAAGTTAGCAAGTATTGCTCCAATAGCTGGTACTGCTATTAAAAGTAATAAAGCCAAGATAATAACAACTGCTATCATTTCTACTAGAGTAAATGCTTTATTTTTCATAATTAATAATTTTCCTTGTATATTTCAAAATATCCTTGTGGATGATCACATACTGGACATTTTTCTGGAGCTTCATTACCTACATGAATATGTCCACAATTTCTACAAATCCATATTTTCTTTTCACTTCTTTTAAATATTGTTTCATCTTTTATATTTGCTAAAAACTTTTTATATCTTTCTTCATGATGTTTTTCTATTTCTGCTACTCCTCTAAATTGTTTAGCTATATCTAAAAATCCTTCTTCTTCTGCAGTCTTAGCAAATTCATCATACATGCTAGTCCATTCATAGTTTTCACCATTTATACAATCATTTAAATTTTCTTCTGTTGTAGGTACTGCTCCACCATGTAAATGCTTAAACCAAATTTTAGCATGTTCTTTTTCATTATTAGCAGTTTCTTCAAATATTGAAGAAAGTTCTACATAACCATCTTTCTTAGCACGAGATGCATAATATAAATATTTTGTAAAAGCTCCACTTTCTCCTTGATATGCTTTTTTCAAGTTTTCTTCTGTTCTTGTTCCTTTTAAATCTTTCATCTTTTCTCCTCCTTAAATTAAACTCCTCTTTTTTTATTAACATATATACTAGTAACAAAAAGTATTAATGCAATGCTTATAAATATTAAAAATGATACAATAAGTGGCATAAAGTCATATGACTTACCAATCCAAAATTTATAATAATTATCAGCTAAATGATAAGTCGGACTACATTGTCCTAATATTTTTAATATTCCAGGTAACTTTTCAGTTCTAACACCCATCATACCACTAGTAAACATCATAAAAAAATATAAAATCATCGTAATTCCATAAGTAATTCCAAATCTTTTGAAAATTAACGCTATAGAATTAGACATTACTAATAATAACACAGATAACAAATAAAAGATAAAAATACTAACTAAAATTACATTTAAACTAGGTATTTTTATACCTGCTATAAGTCCTGTTATAAAATATAAAACAAAAGCAATTGTAATAAATACAAAATATATTATACATTTAGAGAATAATAATTGTAATTTATTAAATCCAAATAATTCTAATCTTAAAGGTATATCTTTTTCTAATTCATTTCCATATATTGCAGGATGACCTATAAACATAACAGATAATGGAATAATAGAAGATATCGTTAAGAACATATTAATTTTAACTATTTCTTTATAAGCACTTGGAACTTCACTTGTATTAGTACTTAAAATAATAAATAAAAATATAGGAAATACTATACCAAAAAATATTATAAAGAAATTACCAAATACTGTATTTTTTAATTCATAAGGTAATAATTGTTTTAAAGTTTTCTTTTTCATCATTTTAATCCTTTCTAGCAAGGGATACAATTAATTCTATATCACTTTTAGTTCTAGTAAAATCCATATCTTCTTCTATTAATTTATTAATAACTCTTTGTTCTTCTTTTTTATCACTACATACAATTGCTAATTTTTCTTTACTAATTTCAACTAATTCTTCTTTTTTAAATAAATCATGATTATTCTTAGTATTATTAACAATAAATACTACATTTCCACAATATTTTTTAAATAAATCTTTCTTATTACCATAAGCTATTACTTCACCTTTATCTAATATTAATAACTTATCAACTAAATTTTCTAATTCTTCATAATAATGTGAAACTAATATAAGTGTCGTATCTTTATCTTCATACCACTCTTTTAACTTTTTCATTAACTTTTGTCTAGTTTCAAAATCTAAACCTGAAGTTACTTCATCAAATATTGTAAGAGGACTATTAGAAGCCATAACAAGTATTAAAGTAAGTCTTTGTTTTTGTCCTCCTGATAAAATATTATATTTTTTATTTAATGAATCTTTAAAATCAAAAAAATCTATTAATTCTTGAACTATTTTATTATTTTCTATTTTATCTCCAATAACTAATTCAATTATATCTTTTACACTAACTGTTTCTGCATAGTTATTAAATTGCATATGAACTGCTATATCTTTAGTATCTATATCTTTTTTTATATCACCAGTATAATTTACTATTTCTAATAATGCTTTAATAAGTGTTGATTTACCTGCTCCATTAGAACCAATAACACCTATTTTTTCTCCCTTTTTTATGTTAAGTTTTTCTATAGATAATGCTTTTTTATTACCATATTTAACTTCTAAATTTTCAATATTTATCATATACTCTCCTAAGCTTTTTTCTTTTAGCTTTATCTTTTTTTAAATCTAAATATAAAAGCTTTATAAAATTTTTCATACAAATAGAAGAATCTCCTCTATATATAATATAATTATATTTTTTTATCTTTTCTTTATCAATATTATTATACATATTTTCTTCTAATAATATGAATTTTAATTTTTCATCTTCTGATATTATTTCTAAATCTATAGTATTTTTTTTATTATCAAAAACAGAAAAAGTTCTTAAAGATAAATTAGTATTTTGCTCTTCTTCACTTAATTCATCCATAAAACCTATAATTTGATCATTTATTAATAAGCTATCTTCTTTTAAAGACATAAAATTCATATTAAATAAATGTCTAGTATTTTGTTTATTCTCCAAATCTTTATTTTTATCTTCTAAAATTTTAATACTTTTAAGAACTTTATTTTCTTTTCTTATTAAAGCTTTCATTATATCTTGATTTTCTTTATATTTTATTTTTTTTACTAAAAGAACAGACCTAAGTTTTAATAATTTATATATAAGTTCCATATTTTTAAAATATCTTTCTTTTTCTTTTAAAATACTTATATATCCATTAATTATTTCTTTTTCTTTCATGATAAAATCCCCTGAATTATATACTTTCATAATACTCCATATTTTTTTAAAAATCTATATGGAAATTTATTTTAATGCTATAATTATAAAAGAAAATATTGGAGGTAATATATGAATGAAAAAAGAGATACATCATTAGAAAATATGTGGACATGGACATTTTTTAGAGAAGTTAGTATTCCTGAAGATGCCAGTGAATTATTATTAAAAGATGAAAGAGCTGTAGCAGCATATGCTACTATTAGAGATGTTGCACTTTTTACTAATAAAAGATTGATTATTAAAGATGTTCAAGGGCTAACTGGCAAAAAAGTTGAAATTTATTCTCTACCTTACTCTTCTATTTTAGCTTGGTCTTCTGAAAATGCTGGAATGTTAGATATTAATGCAGAAATTGAAATTTGGACTCTTGCAGGTAAAATAAAAATCAATTTAAAAAGGGATATAAATATTAGAAGATTTGATAAATTAATTGCTTCTTGTATTTTAAGAGATAAATAATGCCTACTTGGGAAACTCATCTAGAAATTGCTAAACGAATAGCTAAACGATTAAAATTTAAAAGTGAAGAATATGAAGAATTTTTACTTGCTAATCTTCTTCCTGATATAAATTGTGCATATGCTATAGAAGATGTTTCTAAAGTTTTAAAACATAGTTATACTCATTATAATAATTTTTTAGATTTTTATCTTCAAAAGAAAAAATATATGAATAACATAACTGTATTTGGGTATTTTTCACATCTTTTTAGTGATTATATATGGAATAATAATTTTTATACTAAAAAAATTAAAAATTTTGATGTTAATAAACTAAGTAAAGATGAAATAAGATTTTTAAAACAAAATGATTTTAGATTTCATGGTAATTTATATTATGAAAATAGAATAGATATTAAAAATTTAAATACCTTCTTAAATAAAATTAAAGTATTAGATAAAATATCACTAAATAAAAATGATTTAGAAAAAACCTTAAAATATATAAATGATAATGAATATGAATTAAAAAAAATAAATTTAACTTTTTATACTAAAGAAGAATTAGAAAATCTATGTAATGAAACAGTAGATAAAATTATAGAATTTAAAGAAAAAATTATAGACCAAAAATAAAAACACATTTAAAATGTTTTTTTATAATTTTATATGTAATATTTTAGTCATGTTCAGTTTATCTGCTACTAGCATTGAAATTCTAGTAGATATTTTTAATTCCTTTCTTAGTACTTTTCTAGTTTCTTTAAAAAATTATATACTTCTAAAAGTTCTACATTAGCTAAATTCGCAAATTTTTCTTCATTATTTACATAAAAATACATCATGGCATTTTTGTTGCCAGTCTTTTTAACATAATTTATAGCTCTTTTTATACCAAAACTATTAGTAGCATCAAAAATCATTTCTGAATTTTTAAATTTTTCTTTTAAATTAGTTATAAGTTTTAAAATTTGTTCTTCCTTTAAATATTGAAATACACCTGCTACTACAAAAAGTGTAGCTTTATTTTTATCTACTTTTTCTGTCCATTTCATATCTAAAATATCACTTTTTATTAAGGTTTCATTTTCTTTTTTACCAAGTATTTCTAATCTTAAATCAATAACTTTATCAAAATCTATAGAATAAAACTTATTATTATTATCTTTTATTCTATAATTCATAGTTTCAAGACCTACTCCAAGACTAACAATATTAACATCTTTATTTTTATTAATAAAATTATTAATTATTTTATCAAAAACATAATATCTTGCTACTGATGCAAATGTTAAATATTCATTTGTTTTTTTATTAATACTTTTAACTTGTTCTAAATTTTCTAACTCTAAAGATTTAGTATCTAAAAAATAATTAGGATAGTTTTTCGATATTAATACTCTTGCAGCTAGTGGTATAAAAAGTGTTTCTTCTACTCCATTAAATTTCATATTATCACCTTAAAATAAACCTATTATTTTTCCATTATTATCTATATCAATATTATTAGCTGCTGGTATTTTAGGAAGTCCTGGCATTACCATAATATTATCAGTATAACAAACTATAAAACCTGCTCCTGCGGATACTTTTATATCTTTTATATTTATATAAAATTCATTTACTTTTTCAAGTATAGATGGATCATCAGTGAAAGAATATTGAGTCTTTGCAATACAAATTGGTAATTTATCTAAATTCAATTCTTCTATCTTTTTGATTTGTTTTATTGCTTTAGAATCTAAATTTACACCTTTTCCTCCATATATTTTTTTTACTATTGTATTAAGCTTTTCTTCTATACTCTCTTTTTCTTCATATAGTGGTTTAAAATGTGATGGTTCTTTTTCTAAAATATTAATTACATTTTTCGCCATTTCTATTCCACCTTCTGTTCCTTTTAAAAAACATTCGTTAAGTGAAACTTCAACATTCATTTCATGACATTTATTAATAATTAAATCTATTTCTTCTTGTGTATCAGATAAATATTTATTAATAACCACAAGTATTGGCAAATTAAAATGTTTCATATTTTCAATATGTTTTTCAAGATTATAAAATCCATTTTCTATAGCTTCTAAATTAATATTGTTGATATCTTCTTTTTTTACTCCTCCATGATATTTTAATGCTTTAACAGTTGCTACAATTACTACCATATCTGGTTTTAAATTTGCTTTACGGCATTTAATATCAAAAAACTTTTCTGCTCCTAAATCAGAACCAAAACCTGCTTCTGTAATTACTATATCAGAAAGTTTTAAAGCCATTTTAGTAGCAATAATAGAATTACATCCATGAGCTATATTTGCAAAAGGTCCACCATGAATAAAAACTGGAGTGTTTTCTAATGTTTGTACTAAATTAGGTTTAATAGCATCTTTAAGAAGTACAGCCATAGCTCCATTAACTTTAAGATCTCTTGCTGTTATAGCTTTACCTTCTAAACTATATGCAACTATAATATTTCCTAATTTTTCTTTTAAATCTATTAAATCTTCTGATAAGCATAAAATAGCCATTATTTCAGATGCTACTGTGATCATAAAATGTTCTTCTCTTGGAAAGCCATTAGATTTTCCACCTAAAGAAACCACTACATTTCTAAGTGCTCTATCATTCATATCTAAAACTCTTTTAAAACAAATTTCTCTAACATCTATATTTAAAGAATTCCCTTGATGAATATGATTATCAATAGCAGCTGATAATAAATTATTTGCAGCAGTTATAGCATGAAAATCTCCTGTAAAATGGAGATTTATATCTTCCATAGGTATAACTTGAGAATATCCTCCACCAGTTGCGCCTCCTTTTATACCAAAAACAGGACCTAATGAAGGTTCTCTAAGTGTCACATAAGTTTTTTTACCAAGTTTATTTAATGCTTGTCCAAGCCCTATAGCAGTTGTCGATTTACCTTCTCCAAGTGGTGTTGGACTAATAGAAGTTACAAGTACAAGCTTAGCATTTTCTTTATCTTCTAATCTTTTAAATATATCTAAAGATACTTTAGCTTTATACTTTCCATAATGCTCTAATTCATCTTCTAAAATTCCATATTTTTCTGCTATTTTTGAAATTGCTAATATTTTAGCATTTTGAGCTATTTCAATATCAGTTTTCATTTCATCATCTCCTTTTATCAAATTATATCAAATAAAAAAGTGAATTAATTTTTATATTCACTTTTTATTTTATTTTCTTTACTTTTTGTTTAACTTCTCCAGTCTTTATATCTAAAGTAATATCAGAATCTAATAATTCATTATATCTTCTATTATGTGAAACGCTTATTATTGTACCTTCATACTTTTCTATCAATTCATATATTAAATCTAAAGCTTTTTTATCCAAATGATTAGTAACCTCATCCATTACTAGTGTATTTATATCATCTACTGCTAATCTTGCAAGATTTACTCTAGTTCTTTCTCCAGGAGATAAATTAACATATACTTTATTTCTATCTTCATAATTAATATCAAATTTATCTAAAATTGAAAAAATTTGTGATTTATCTTTTTTTGAATTATTTTTTAATAAA
The DNA here is from genome assembly GCA_905372515.1 of uncultured Eubacteriales bacterium. Taxonomy (GTDB): domain Bacteria; phylum Bacillota_I; class Bacilli_A; order RF39; family UBA660; genus CAJPPJ01. The sequence goes on along the minus strand of CAJPPJ010000017.1, from coordinate 6,287 downwards.
TATGTAATTATAGTTTCTTCATCTTCTACATTTTCTAAAGTATTTTGTGATATATAACCCAATTTAACAGAATTTCCAATTTTTAAATTACCAGATAAAGGTTCTTCAAGTCCTAATATAGTTTTTAAAAAAGTTGTTTTTCCGCTTCCATTTTCTCCTTTTATAGAAACTTTGCTACCAAAAGGGATATAGATATTTATTTTAGATGTTCTAAAATCATCATATCCACAAACTAAATTTTCTATTGATATATTTTTATTACCTTTAATATCATCAAAATTAAAAAATACTGATATTGGCTTCTTTTCTTCAAATGTTGGAATTTCTATATTTTCTAATTCTTTAGATAACTTAGATATATTTCCCATATTAGTTTTTTCTTTTTGATAATTATTTGCTAATTTATCATTATCATTATGAGCTTTCTTATTATTTATACCATTAACCCATTCTTTTGCTTTTTGAAGTTGTTTCTTAAGATTCTTTCTTTTTTCTTGTAAACTTTCATATTTTAATTTTTCTTGTTCATACTCAAAATGTTTTTCTTTTAAATATTCTTCATAAGATAAATTATATTCTGTTAAGTTTCCTTTAAATAATTCAAATATTTTATTAACAATATTATTTAAAAATGTTTCATCATGTGAAATTATAAGCATTTTTTTATTAGAGTTTTTAAGCTTTTGCTCCAACCATAAAATTGCTTCTAAATCCAAATTATTAGTAGGTTCATCTAGTAATAATATATCAGCATTTTTTAAAAGAACAACCGACAATAAAATTTTGATTTTTTCTCCTCCTGATAAAGTAGATATTTTTGTATATAAATCCTTTTTAAAATTTAAGCCATTTAAAATTTCTTTTAGATTATTTTCTACAGAATAACCATCAAGTAATAAATAATTATTTAATAATTCTCCATATTCCTCCATGTTTTCTTCTGTTAAATTATTTTCCAATATTTTTAATTTTTCTTCTAAATTTTTAAGACCTGTTTCTTGTTTTACATATTCAAATATAGATAAATCGTTATATTTGGGTTCTATTTCTTGTTTCAAATATGCTATAGTTTCACTTTCATTATTTACATTTCCAGTATAATCTTTCAATTTACTTGAAAGTATTTTTAAAAGTGTTGTTTTTCCACTTCCATTTACACCTACTAAACCTACTTTATTTTTATTTGATAATACAAAAGAAACATCATCTATTATATTTTTACCATTTACTTGATAACTTAAATTATTTACTATCATAGAACATACCTCACAATCATTTCTTTTATATTAAAAAAATTTTGCATTCAGCAGATAGAATAACACTATTACTTGCATAATCATAATTATTGGTATACCAACAGTAAAATAATCTTTTTTAGTTTTATGGTGCAATAAATAGATAGCTAATAATGCTCCTATTGATCCTCCAATAAAACTTAATCCTAAAAGAGTTACTATTTTAATTCTTGATCTATGCTCTTGAGCATTAACTTTATCAATTGCAAATACTATAAAGGTTATAAAATTAATAATTCCAAAATAAATAAGTAGTATTCTATGCTTTAAAAATGGTTCCCATAATGCTAAAGTAATTTTATCATTCATATATCCTTTCCACATTAAAAATAAAATTATTTGAATAATAAATACTGATATTACAAAAACTCTAGACATCATAGTTCCTTTATGAGCTTTTTTATCAAATAATACTATTGCAAGTAAAATACCAGGAGATGCACCAGCTAAAGATAGAATTGTTAAAAACTTATCAACTTGTCCTTCTTTAGTATGCGAATATAACCACATATTAATTAAATACATAAGAAAACCTATAATATTTATAATTACAAGATATTTTTCAAATATTTTCATCAACATTTCTCCTTTGTATTAATTTTATATCTTTTTTATTGGATGTCTAATAACTGTTTTTAATTTGTCACTTGCAACTTTTCTAACATCACTTAAATATATTTCATGGTGATATCTATAGTCATTGATATCTAATCTATATCCTTTTTCTTCGATATATTTATCCATTTTTTCTACTGTTTCAAATTCATTGTTGTAAGGTCCAATATGCATACATTGTACAGATAATCCTTCTTTATAATGTAATATTTCTATTTTAGAATAATCTAATTTCTTCTTTTTAGAAGCTTCACTTACAGCCCATTTAATATCTTCTTCTTGAACAAATTCAGGTAATCTTATAAGAGAAATCCATGAAAATTTCTCTTTATGTGAATAATCTATTCCTTTTATACCATCTTGCCACCAAAATCCTTCAAGTGGTGGTACCACAAAATCAAAATAATTATTTATTCTTTTATCTGTTTTCTTACTCATTTTAATTGTATACATAACTGTATAAAGTAACTCTATAGCTTTTTTATATTCACCATCTTGAGTATTAGGATCACCATTACCTCTTACTGCAAGATAAGTAATTTCCGGAATTTCTATAATCTCTGGTACATTTTTTGATATATATAAATTTTTATATTCTTTCTTATAATCAAATACCATTACTTCTCCTTATATTTTAAAACTTTTGATACTTCTTCTTTTAAATCTGGTAATACTTTTTCTTGATACCACGGATTTTTCTTAATCCATATTTGATTTCGTGGTGATGGATGAACAATTGGGAAATATTTTGGTAAATATTCTTTATAAGCCTCAACTGTTCTTGTCAAACTAAGTTTTCTACTATCTTTCAGATAATATTCTTGAGCATATTTACCAATTAAAATAATTAATTTAACATCTTTACAATATTTTATTATTAAAGAATGCCACTTATCAGCAAAAGTTTTTCTTGGTGGTAAATCCCCACTCTTACCATGACCTGGAAAATAAAAATCCATTGGTACAATACCGATAAGTCCTGAATTATAAAAAATATTTTCTGTTACACCTAGCCACTCTCTTAAACGTTTTCCACTCTGATCATCCCAACAAAGTCCTTTTTCCATTGCTTTTATACCAGGAGCTTGTCCAATAATTAAAATACGATTTCTTTTATCAATATCAAATAAAGGATGTTGCCCCTCTTCATTAAATTTTAAATTATCTTTATCTTCATAAATCTGTGAATATAATTTTTTACCAAATGTATCCATTTTTTCTCCCAATTAGATTAAGTTAACTTCACATTAATTTTTAGATAACAATACTAATGTCTCGACATGTGCTGTTCTACTAAACATATCAAATGGTGTTATTTCTTCTACTTTGTATCTATCTTTTAATAATTCTAAATCTCTTTTTAAAGTAATTGGATTACAAGATATATATATTAATTTATCACTATTTAAATAATTTATTATTTTTTTATCTAATCCTTTTCTAGGAGGATCTACTATTATAGTATTAAAATTTTTATACTTATCTAAATAATTTATAACATCCATATTAAAAGATTTTACATTAGTTATATTATTCATCTTTATATTATCTATACTATCTAAATAAGAACTTTTATTTATCTCTACCCCTGCTACTTCTTTTACTTTATCACTTATACATATACTTATTGTAGATATACCAGAATATAAGTCTAAAACCTTATCTTCTTTATTTAAATATTCTTTTACTTTCAGATATAGTTTTTCACATATTTCTTTATTAACTTGATAAAAAGATTTAGCTCTTATCTTAAATTTATAATTTAATAGTCCATCTATTAGATAGTCTTTATTATCCTTATCATCATACATTTTTATTATGTCTTTACCATTTGTTCTAATCATTAAACTATTAAAGTTTCCTTCTTTTTCTTTAGTTAATTCTTCTTTTATTCTTGTATTTACAAAAAGTAAATCATCTACATTTAATATTTCATGACTATTTTCTTTTAAAATACCTATATTTTTATCTTTTTTAAATATAGTTATTTTATTTCTATAATCTAAATTATCAACATAAACTATAGATTTAATATTAGTAGTATATTTAGAAAATAATTCTTTTATTAAGTTTTCTTTGTATTCTAATTCTTTTTCTCTTTTATAATTCATAAAAGGAAATCCTGAATATAAAAAAGGACTATCAATATCTAATCTATCAGGAGATTTAGTTATTATTTGAACTATTTCTCCTTCAATATAATTTTTATGTTCTTTAGTTATTTTTATTTCAACTTTTTCCTTAGGATAACTATTTTTTATAAAACATATTTTATTATTAAAATATGCTATTCCTCTTCCAAAATTATCTAATTTTTCTATATCTACTATTACTTTCATTTCTTTTTTATATTAACATAATTAATAATATTATTAAATATTTAAAAAATAATGTATAATTAACAAGAGGTAATTTAATATGTTTAAAACAATTATAAAAGTTATGTCCTGGATTTTTATCATAGTTATGCTAGGATCAGTTATTCTAGGATTTGTATCTCATTTTTTAAAATAAAAATAGAACTTTTTTAAGTTCTATTTTTTTAATGTAGAAACAATATATGTATCAGAATATTTTTCATAAAATAGTTTTTCTTTACTAATTAATATATAAAATGCTTTAGCTAAAAAGAAAAAATATAAAACAAAAGAATTACTATTATCTGATACAAAGAACAAAGTTGATATCCTAGGTATTACCAATATTATAAATAACATCATAACTACTCTTTTTACTATTTTTATAAAATCTAAATTATTATCACTAGTAATCTTTAAATGTACTATTTTCATACCAAGTGTTGAATTATTAAATATTAATGGTGTAATTATTAAATATAATAAGAAAAATAGTATAGATAAATAAATATTAAAATTATTATGAATAAATAGTGATATAAACATATATATAATATTAGAAAAAATACAATCTAAAAAGAATGCAAATAATCTTCTAAGCATACTAACTTTTTTAGATTTTTCATAAGCTTTTTCTTTTAATTCTTTTAAACTAGGTAAAAATTGTAAAATAAGTGGTGCTATGACATAACCTAAAATTCCACCCATAGTATTTAACATCAAATCATCTACATCAAACAATCTATATGGATGTGGATAAATAAAATATAATCCACTTAACTGAGTTAATTCATAAAATAATGATAATAAAAAGCTAACAATCAAAACAAATAAAAATTTTTTGTCCCCTTTATAAAATCTTATATAAATACCAAGTGGAACTGTTAATAATATATTAAAAAGTGGTTGTAATACTACATTTTGTTTTAAAGCTGGCAAATAAGTTTTAATGTTACTAATATTTAAAACTGTATGTTTAAAAAAGTCATTTATAAAATTAAATAGTTGTAATTGAACATATGGACCTTTTATTTTCGCTAAACTTTGTGTACTTGGAAGTGGAAGTATTACTAAATAATATGCACATATAAAATAAAATATAAAAGATGCAAATATTAAAGTTTTAACTATTTCTATAGATCCATATTTAAAATATTGATATAACATATAAGGAATAGATAAAACAAAAGCTATACTAACAAATGTAATAATTGCAACAAGTATTGTAAATAAATAATTCATAATTAACTCCTTATCTAGATACTATAATGTATCCTTGAATATATCTTCTTTGTCCTTTAATAGTTGTCATAGTTTCTGTTAATTCTTTTAGTTCTTTATAAGTATAAGTAAATTCACTTTGAATTTTATCTCCAACTTGGACAATTTTAATCCTATCTCCTTCTAAACCATTAAGTACAAAAAAATGATTAAGTATATGAAGAATTACCATATTATTATTTTTTAAAGCATTATAAATATCTCTTTCAGCTTTAGCATGATTAAAATTACCTATTTTATAGTACATATCATGAACTGTCGTTTTAAATCCTTTAGAATTTAAATATTTAATTAAAACTTTCATATTAGTGCCCATAACAGTACATCCACCCATACTACAAATATCTTTAGTAACTCTAACAGGTTCATAACTAGTATCATTTAACATAGTACATAGTATTACTGCTACTGAAGTAGGTCCACATCCATGATCTTTAATACTAGCACCAGTTATATTACCATATGGATATTTTTTATAATCATCTTGAAAATAAATACATCTATTTTGAACTTTAGATATCTTTTTAAAAAATATATTTCTAGGACAAAGTAAAATATTATCTTTGAAACTTTGATTATTAATAATAAATTTTAAAAATATTAATATTAAAATCATTATTCCTACATAGAAAATTCTTTTTATTACTATATTTAAAGACTTTTGTTTTGTATTAAAATAATTACGAATACTAGCTATTATTATACTTATAGCTATTATTAATATTATTATATTTAATAT
>CAJPPJ010000016.1 GCA_905372515.1 uncultured Eubacteriales bacterium | reverse complement strand
CAAGATAAGTTTATATATTATATATAAAATGATAGGAGAAATAATGATAGTAGTTAAAAATGTTTCTATGCTTTTTAATTTAGGTATAGAAAAAAACATTTCTTTAAAAGAAACGATAATAAGTTTTTTTAAAAATAAAGTAAAGAAAAAATCAAAGATAGATAATAATTTTTGGGCATTAAAAAATATAAATTTTGAAATTGAAAAAGGTGAAGTTGTAGGATTAATCGGTAGTAATGGAGCAGGTAAGTCAACACTATTAAAATTGATTAGTGGTGTTATGAAACCTACAAAAGGGTCTATTAAAGTAGAAGGAAATATTTCTCCTATGATAGAGTTAGGAGCTGGTTTTGATATGAATCTAACAGCTAGAGAAAATATATATCTTAATGGAGCAATACTTGGATATTCTAAAGAATTAATAGAAGAAAAATTTGAAGAAATAGTAGAATTTTCAGAACTAAGAGACTTTTTAGATGTACAAGTTAAAAAATTTTCATCTGGTATGATATCAAAATTGGCATTTTCTATTTCTACGATTGTAAAACCAGAAATTTTAATTGTAGATGAAATTTTATCAGTTGGTGATGTTAAATTTCAAGAAAAAAGTAAAAATAAGATGCTTGAATTAATAAAAGGTGGAACTACTGTATTGTATGTTTCACATTCAATAGATTCAATTAATGAAATATGCAAAAAAGTAATATGGCTTGAAAAAGGACAAATTGTAAAAATTGGTCCTGCTAAAAAAATTTGTAATGAATATTATAATACTATAATGGGGATTAAAAAATAATAGTGAATTATTTTAGGAAGGTAAGTATGAATTTAATAAATAGTAAGTGGATTAAATATAAAAATGTGAATTTAAAGGTGGAAAAAGGCAAGGATTCTATTATTATAGATAATGATAAAAATAAACATGCATTTTTAATATGTAGAAAAATTTTTAAGAAAAAAGAAAAAGATATAATTATGAATTTTTCTTATAAATTAATTCATGGTGATAAAGCTTCAGTTGTTTTGATGAATAGAAAAAAAGAAATTATATCTGAAATTTATAATGATTCTAAAATAATATTAGAAAATCCTCAAATAAATTATTATTTTTTAGCAATAAAAATAGAAGCAAATACAAAAATAGAACTAAAAAATTTTACAATAGAAAATAAGGTATATAATGAAAAAGAAATTCTTGAAAACTTTTCAAATGATATTTTAGTTATTACACCAAGTTATCCATCAGAAGCAAATAAATATTTATCAGGATTTGTTCATTCTAGAGTTAAAGCATATAAAAAGTCAGGGATTGATGTTGATGTTGCTGTTGTATATAATGAATATTCTGATAATTTATATTACACTTTTGAAGATATAAGAGTTAATAGAATAAGTTATTATGATCTAAGAAATGTACTTCAAATAAAAAAATATAAAAAAATATTAGTTCATTTTTTTGATGAAAAATATTTTAATGTTTTAGAAGGATGTGATTTATCAAATTCAGAAGTCTTTTTATGGGTTCATGGACCAGAAACATTATATTGGGATTATCCTTTAATGGTAAATAGATATTTTGAAAAATCAGATAAAATAACCGAAGAACAAAAAGAACATTTTAAAGTTAATGATGAAATAATTAAAAAATATAATAATTTATCAAATATAAAATGGATTTTTGTATCAGAATGGATAAAAAAACGTAGTGAAGAATTAATAGGAATAAAATTTAAAAATTATGAAGTAATACCTAATATTATAGATTTAGATAATTTTCAATTTGAAAATAAAGATAAATCTAAAATGAAAAAAATATTCTTATTAAGAAGGTATGATAATATTTCTAAGTATGCTGTTGATGTTTCAGTTAGAACTATATTAGAACTTAGTAGACGAAATATTTTTAATGAATTAGAGTTTAATATATATGGAATGGGAAACTTTCGAGAAGAATTATTTGGACCAATCAAAAAATTTTCAAACGTTAAGTTTTATAATAAGTTCTTAACACATAAAGAAATTTCAAAAGTACATAAAGAAAATGGTATAGCATTATTTCCAACAAGATATGATGCACAAGGAGTTTCTATGTGTGAAGCAGGAGCTTCGGGATTATTAGTTATTTCATCGGATAATGAAGCAATAAAAGAGTTTATTCCATTTAAAGATGGAAATATAATAGATACAGAAAACTATATAAAATATGCTGATTTTATTGAAAAAATAGTTAATGATGAAAAGAAATTTAATAATATAACTAATGATACTAGAAAGAAGCTTGTAGAAAAAACGTCATATGATGCAACAGTTAAAAAGGAAATTGAACTTATAAAATCTGGTAAAAATAAAATAAATGAAAATATAGTTATACCAGAACTTGATAAAAACCCTATTTTAACAGTAATAATACCAGCATATAATGTAGAACAATACATAATAAAACTTTTAAAAACATTAATAATAAATAATAGAAATTCTAAATATATGGAAATATTGGTTGTTAATGATGGATCAAAAGATTCTACATTAAATTTGGTAACAGAATTTAAAAATAAATATTCTAATTCTTCTAACTCAATATTAAAAATAATTGATAAGGAAAATGGAGGCCATGGTTCTACAATAAATGTGGGTATATCAAAAGCAAATGGAAAATATGTTAGAGTTATTGATGGAGATGATTGGGTTAATACGGAAGATTTAGAAAAATTATTAGAAGTATTAAAAAATGAAGACAGCGATATAGTAGTTACAAATTATTCTGAAGATAGGTATAATTCTAGAAATAGTAAAAAAATAAAGAAGACATTGTATGAAACAATGAATGTTGGTCAAAAATATAATTTTGATGATTTGTGTCTTCCTTATTATGGATTTAAAACATGGGGGCCAATCTTAGCTACATCTAATATAAAATTATCAAAATTAAGAGAAGCAAATTTTAAATTAAGTGAAAAAACTTTTTATGTAGATATGGAATTTAATTCATATTATTTACCTGTAATAAATAATATTGTTTATTATGATTTAGATATATATAGATATTTTATAGGTAGAACAGGTCAATCTATTAATATTGAATCATTAATTAGAAATGTAAATGATCATGAAAAAGTAATAGAAAATATATTGAAGTTTTTAAATAAAACAAAGATATCTGAAAATAAAAAAGAATACTTATACGCTAATATATTGAAGCCTATGATAGAATTACATTATAATTTGACAATATCTTATATGAATGATTTTAAAAAATATAGTCATTTTGACAATATGTTAAAGAATAATTTATCAGAAGAAGAATATAACGAATTTAAAAAGCTTAATAAAAACAATAAGTTTAGAAAATTTATTTTTGGAGGAAAAAAATGAAAATAATGAGTATATTTGGTACTAGACCTGAAGCAATTAAAATGGCTCCTTTAATAAAAGAATTAGAAACAAGAAAAGAAATAGAGTCAATTGTTTGTGTAACTGCACAACATAGAGAAATGTTGGACCAAGTATTAAATACATTTTCAATTAAACCTGATTACGATTTGAATATAATGAAAAAAGGTCAAACTTTATCTGAAATAACTGCTAGAGTTTTAAGAGGAATAGAAGAAGTTTTAGAAAAAGAAAAACCAAACATTGTTCTTGTACATGGAGATACAACAACAACTTTTGCTTCAGCTTTAGCTGCCTTTTATCAACAAATTAGTATAGGACATGTAGAAGCTGGATTAAGAACATATAATAAGTATTCACCATTTCCTGAAGAAATGAATAGACAAATGGTAGATTGTTTAACAGATATGTATTTTGCTCCAACAAATTTATCAAAAGAAAATTTAATAAAAGAAGGAATTCCATCAGAAAAAATATATATTACTGGTAATACTGTAATAGATGCTATGTCTAAAACAGTTGATCCAAATTATAAAAACGAAATATTAGATTGGGTTGGAAATGATAGATTGCTTTTATTAACAGCACATAGAAGAGAAAATTTAGGTGAAAATATGTATAGTATTTTTAATGCAGTTAATAAAATAGCAAACGAATTTGATGATGTAAAAGTTATTTATCCTATGCATTTAAATTCTAAAGTAAGAGAAATAGCACAGGAAGTACTTGGGAAGAATGATAAAGTTAAATTAATAGAACCTCTAGAAGTATTTGATTTTCATAATTTTCAAAATAAAGCTTATTTAATATTAAGTGATAGTGGAGGAGTTCAAGAAGAAGCTCCATCTTTAGGTAAACCTGTTATAGTATTAAGAGATACAACTGAAAGACCAGAAGGAATAGAAGCTGGAACTTTAGTATTAGCTGGTACAGAAGAAACAAATATATATAAAATAACTAAAAATTTATTAGAAGATGAAAACAAATATAAAGAAATGAGTAAAGCTGTTAATCCATACGGTGATGGAAAAGCAAGTAAAAGAATTGTTGATGCAATTATAGAAAAATTTAAATAACATAATAATAACCTCTTTTATTGACATAAATAAAAAATATGGTATCATTTAAAGTGGTACATTTTATTTGATTTTATTAATTTGTGGGAAGAATTAATAAAAAATAATAAGAAAGGTTATTATGAAAAGTTATCAAGAAAAGAAAGAAAATATAAAAAGAAATTGGTATATTATTGATGCTGAAGGTTTAGTATTGGGTAGACTTTCTACTGAAGTAGCAAATATATTAAGAGGTAAGAATAAACCTACTTATACACCAAATCAAGATTGTGGAGACTTTGTTATAATTATTAATGCAGAAAAAGTAAAATTAACAGGTGATAAATTAAATAAGAAGATTTATTACAACCACTCTGGTTATGTTGGAGGTCTTAGAGAAAGAACTGCAAAAGTTATGAAAGAAAATTATCCTGAAGAAATGTTAGAAAGAGCTATTAAAGGTATGATACCTCATACAAGACTTGGAAGAAAAGTAGCTAAAAAGTTATTTGTATATAGAGGATCAGAACATCCACATATAGCACAACAACCAAAAGAGTTAAAATTAAAAGGAGATAAATAATGGCAGATAAAATATATAGAGGAACTGGTCATCGTAAGACATCTATAGCAAAAGTTATATTGAAACCTGGGAAAGGTAAAATAACTGTAAATGGAAAAGATGTATATGATTATATGCCATATAAAACATTAGTAATAGATTTAAAACAACCATTAGAATTAACTAATACTGCAGATATATTCGATATAGAAATAGTAGTAAAAGGTGGAGGATTTTCAGGTCAAACTGGAGCAATTAGACATGGTATTACAAAAGCATTATTAGAATACGATATTAATACTCCTGTTGAATCAGAAAATAGTTTTAGAAGATTACTTAAAAAAGCAGGATTTATAACTAGAGATTCTAGAATTAAAGAAAGAAAGAAACCAGGACTTAAGAAAGCAAGAAAAGCACCACAATTTAGTAAGAGATAGAAGTTATCTTTTTATAGCCTTTGAAAACATTGAGTTTTCAAAGGTTTTCTTTATTTTAAATATCTCTAAATCACTGTAATTTTGTATGTGTAATACACATAATACACAAGTATAAAAGAAAGAAAAAATACCGTTATTGGTATTTTTAATTTAACAAATTAACTGTTTCAGCTAATTCTTCAATATCTTTATTATATACTTAATCATTTATATTTTTGTTTGAATAAGCTATTATTAGTCGTTTTATCATTAAATTTTTTTACAAATATTAATATTTTTTTATGTAAATATAAATTAATATTTTAGATGAAATTTTATAATATCTAAATTTTTTGATATAATCTAACATAGGAGAATAGAGAGAATGGGTTCAAAAACTTTTAAAGATTTAAATGAACAAATTAATATACTAAAATCTAGAGGTTTAATAATAAACGATGTAGATATTACTAAAGATATTTTATTAAGAGAAAATTACTTTTTTGTTAATGGTTATAGACATCCTTTTTTAGAAAATGAAAATAAATATAAAAAAGGTACAACTTTTGAAGAAGTATATAGTTTATTCTTATTTGACAGAAGTTTAAGAAACATTATCTTTAAGTATCTATTAATAGTAGAAAATAACATAAAATCTATTTTATCGTATCAATTATCAAAAAAATATGGTTATAGAGAATCAGATTATTTAAAAACAAAAACTTTTGATAATAAACCTAATAAACTTAGACAAATTGAAGATTTAATTAATAAAATGAAAAGACAAGTTAGAATAAATGGATTTCAGCATTCTGCAACTCGTCATTATATGTATAATTATGGTTATGTACCTTTATGGATTTTGGTAAAAGTTTTATCATTTGGAATAGTAAGTGAAATGTATTCTATTTTAAAAATAGAAGATAGAATAGAAATAGCTAAAAACTTTAATGTATCAGCAGAAGATTTATCAATTTATTTACCACTTTTATCTAATTATAGAAATCTTTGTGCTCATGAAGATATATTATATGAAAATAAAACTCAAAGAATGATAAATGATACAGTATACCATAAGATGCTTGGTATTGATCAAGTTGATTCAGAATATGTACTTGGTAAAAATGATATTTTTTCTTTAATAATTATTTTAAAAAGGATTTTAAGAGAAGAAGATTTTAAGAATATGATGAGTGAGTTAGAAAATAAAATAAATACATTAGCTTATAATTTAAAAACTATAGATATATCAATTATTAGAGATATTTTGGGATTTCCTAATAACTGGTTAGATTTAATAAATTTAGAAGAAGATGGAGAAGAATATGAATAATCCTTATGAAACCAATCCTTATCAACAAGTATATATAAATCAACAGATGCCTATTAAGAAAAAGAAAAAAAATAAAAATATAGTACCTATAATATTAATGTTATTATCATTTTTATGTTTTGTAGTGTTTGTAGCATTAATAATTTTTTATAATACAACAGAAAATAAAAATAATAATCAAAATAAAAATACAGTTAAAGTAGATTCAGTATTTCAAAATGCCTATAATGCTACTGTTATGGTAAAAAGGTATATTGGAGGTACATTTAAGGATAGTGGAAGTGGATTTATCTACAAGACAGATAATACATATGCTTATATTTTGACTAATGAACATGTTATTTCTGGTACAGTTGTAGTAGGTATTTTAAATAAAAATAATAAAGAAGTAGAAGGTACAGTTCTTGGAAGTGATAAATATTTAGATATAGCTGTAGTTAGAATAAAAAAAGAGGATGCACCAGCAGTAGCCAAGATTAATACTAAAGATAAATTTAAAATAGGAGATAAAATATATGCTATAGGTACACCAGTAGCAGAAACTTATTTTAATTCTGTAACTAGTGGTATTATATCTGGTATAGATAGAAAATTAACTTTAAACGTAGAAAGACAAAAAGATTGGATACAAAAAACAATTCAAGTAGATGCTGCTATTAATCCAGGTAATTCTGGAGGACCTCTTGTTAATGATAAAGGTGAAGTAATAGGAATTAATTCTATTAAACTAATAGATAAAACTGTAGAAGGTATGGGATTTGCTATAAAGATGAGTGATGTTATGAGACATACGAAAACATTAGAAGCAAATTTAAAAATTTCAAGGCCTAAACTTGGTATAAGATATTTAGATATAAATGACAAAAGAGAAATATTAAATAATAATATAAATATTCCAAATAATATTAAAGAAGGTATAGTGGTACTTAATGCTATAACTGGAAGTAGTGCTTATAATAGTGGTTTAAGAAGAGGAGATATAATTGTAAAAATTAATAATGAAATAGTTTATAATCAGGCTTATTTAAAATATATTTTATATCAACATCAAGTAGGCCAAACTGTAGATGTTTATTACTATAGAGATTCGAAACTTCAAAAAACAAAAGTAATTTTAGAAAGCCAATAAAAATATTAGTAATTTTACTAGTATTTTTATTTTTTATATGACATGTTATACTAATATATTGAAATATGAGGAGATTATGAATAAAAAAATAGTAATTATAGGTGGAGGTACAGGTTTATCTTATTTAATAAGAAAATTAAAAGAATTTCCTGTACAAATAAGTGCAATAATAACAGTAGCAGATGATGGAAGTTCAACTGGTAAATTAAGAGAAGAATTTTCTATTCCTGCGGTAGGTGATATAAGACAAGTATTATATAATATGTCAACTTTGCCAAAAGAAACAAAAGATATTTTGGAATATAGATTTAAAACATATAGTGATTTAAATGGACATGCTTTAGGAAACTTAATGTTAGCAGCATTTTATAATAAAACTAATAGCTTACAAGATTCAATTAGTTATATGTCTAAATTATTTGATATAAATCATAAGGTATTACCAATATCAGAAGATTATTTAACTTTACTAGCAGAAGATGAAAATGGAAATGTTATTGAAGGAGAAGATAATATTGGACATACAAAAAATCAAATAAAAAAGATTTATTATAAAGAAAAAGTTAAAATAAATAAAAATGTTTTACAAGAAATAAAAGAAGCAGATTTAATAGTTTTTAGTATGGGAAGTTTATATACATCATTATTACCTAATTTAATAGTTCCAGAATTACAAAAAGCTATAAAAATGAGTGATGCAAAAGTATTATATGTATGTAATGCTGTTAATGAACCTGGAGAAACTAAAAATTATAAAGTATCAGATTTTTTAAAGACTATAGAAAAACATTTAGGATTTAAAAGATTAGATGCAGTTATTATTGGTGATAATAAAAAAGTATCAAAAGAAATGCTTAATAGATATTTAAAAGAAGAAGGTAAAGAATTAGTCAAATTGGATAGAAAGGAAGTTGAAAAAATGGGTGTTGAGATATTAAACGAAAATATCATTACGACTGTAGATGGAACAATAAAACATGATAGTTTCAAATTAGCACTTGTTATTTTTAATTATTTAATGAGATGAAGAGCTTTACTACTGAGATAAAAGAAGAACTAATCGATTTAGATTTAACTAAAGAAGAAGATATAGCGGAACTTTCTGGTTTTATAAGAAATAATGCTAATATATTAGAAAAAAAAATAGATATAAAAAATGAAAATATGTTAGTTATAAAAAGAATGTATACATTGTTTAAAAAAAATTTTAATATTTTACCTAAAAATTATACAGAAATAAATAAAATTTTTAATAAAAACCATATTTATCATTTAAAAGTAGATCAAAATCTAGAATTTATATTAAAAGCTTTAAATATTGTAGATGATAATAATAATATTTTAGATAGAGTAGAAGATTATTTAATAGATGATGATTTATCAAAACTAGCTTATTTAAGAGGAGTTTTTTTAACTTGTGGTAGTGTTAATGATCCTAAAAAATCTAGATATCATTTAGAATTTATTACATCTTTTAAAGAAGAGGCGATAGTTATTCAAAGATTACTAAATCATTTTGATTTAAATAGTAGAATAATTAAAAGAGATATTAAGTTTATGATTTATATTAAAGAAGCAGAAAAAATAAGTGATTTTCTAAAGATGATTCATGCATATAAATCAGTACTTTATTATGAGAATGTTAGAGTCTATAGAGAGCAAAAAAATTTAACTAATAGATTAAATAATATGGAACAAGCGAATACTGAAAAAACTATGTCCTCTGCTTTAAAACAACTAGAAGATATAGATTTTATAACTAGAATTGAAGGTATGGATAAATTAGATAAGAAAACAAAAGAAGCTTGTGAATACAGACTAAAATATCCTGAAAGTTCATTTAGTGAATTAAGTGAAATAATGAAAGCAGATGGAATAATAATAACTAAATCAGGACTAAATCATCGTTTTAGAAAAATAGCAGAAGAAGCAGAATATTTAAGAAAAAAAGTAGCGAGAACTAAAAAATAATTCTCTTATATTTTTAAATTTTATAAATTATGATAAAATTATTATAAGAATAGAGAGGGTTATGAAAACAATAATAAATAATAAAGAAGTAGAAATAGATAACAATATTAGATATATTGACTTAATAGAAAAGTATCAAAAAGATTATTCTTATAACATTGTTGCAGTAAAAGAAAACAATGTTTTTGTTGATATTTATTCTAAAGTAAAAGAAAATGCTAATATTGTTTTTTTTGATTATTCAAATAAAGAAGCAAATAAAATATATGTTAATGGACTTATATTTATGACAATTTATTCTATAGTATCACTTTATGGTGAAGATACATTTATTAATGTAAGACATTCTATAGATAAAGGACTTTTTTTAACTGTAAATAAAAAGATAGATGTAATAAAAATAAAAGAAAAAATGTTAGAAGTAGTAGAAAGTAACTTAGCTATCACAAGACATTCAGTAAATAGATTAGAAGCTATAAAATATTTTGAAAAAAATCGTTTGAAAGAAAAAGTAGAGTTACTTAAATATAGTACCAATACTTATATAACTTTATATAAGTTAGGTAATATGTATGACTTTTATTTTTCTAATTTACCATATAGTACTAAAGTAATAGATAAATTTGATTTGAGTCAAGAAGGTAAGAATGGTTTTGTTTTAACATTTCCAACATCTTTTGAACCTAATATAATACCTTCATATCATCCAAGAAAAGGTTTGTTTAATTTATTTGAAGAACATTATAGAATTATGTCTATGTTTGGTATAAATACAGTGGTTGATTTAAATAAAATAGTATTAAAATATGGAATAAATGACTTAATTAGAATAGAAGAAACATTACAGAGTGATAGATTATTAAATATTGCTAATCAAATATATCTTAACAAAATAAATATTAAAATTATTTTATTATCAGGACCATCTTCTAGTGGAAAGACTACTACAAGTATTAAATTATGTAATTATTTACGAAGTTTTGGTATTAAAACATTAAAATTATCTATGGATGACTATTTTTTATCTAAAGAAGAAACACCATTAGACGAAGACGGTAATAAAGATTATGACAATATTAAAGCAGTTAATTTAGAATTATTTGATAAGCAAGTACAAGAATTGCTTGAAGGAAAAGAAGTAATGACTCCAATTTTTAATTTTAAAAATGGTAAAGGGGAATTAATTAATAAGCTTAAATTAACTAAAAATACTATATTAGTTATTGAAGGAATACATGCTTTAAATCCAAATATTTTACAAAATATAGATAGAGTTAATAAATTTAAAATTTATATTTCACCAACTACAGATTTAAATATAGATAATCATAATAGAATACCAACTACAGATAATAGACTTTTAAGACGTATGATAAGAGATGCTAGAACAAGAGGTAATACAGCAGAAGATACACTAAAAAGTTGGAATCTTGTTAGAAGAGGAGAAGAAAGATTTATTTTTCCATATCAAGATGAAGCAGATGCCCTGTTAAATACAGCTCTAATATATGAACTTGGAGTATTACATGTATATGCTTTGCCTTTATTATACTCAGTAGATATAAATAGTATTTATTATGATGAAGCAAAAAGGCTTATAAATTTATTGAAGAATATTTTACCTATTCCTAGTGATGAAATTCCAAGGGATTCAATTATTAGGGAATTTATAGGTGGAAGTTGTTATGAAGTTCAATAGGAGGTAAAAATGAAAAGAATAGCAATAAATGGTTTTGGTAGAATTGGAAGGATAGTTTTTAGAATACTTAATGATGAAAATTATGATTTAGATGTAGTAGCAATAAATGATTTAACAGATGCTAAACAATTGGCTTATTTATTAAAATATGATTCAGCACATAGAAATTATAAATTAAATGATATTTCTTATGAAGATGATTATTTAATAGTAGGAGATAAAAAAATAAAAGTGTTATCAGAAGCAGATCCATCTAATTTACCATGGAAACAATTAGATATTGATATAGTTTTAGAATGTACAGGATTCTTTACAGAAAAAGAAAAAGCTATGCAACATATAAAAGCAGGAGCTAAAAAGGTTTTGATTTCAGCACCAGCTAAGGGAGATTTAAAGACAGTTGTTTATAATGTTAACGATGACATATTAGATGGAAGTGAAGAAGTAGTTTCTGCAGCTAGTTGTACAACAAATTGTTTAGCACCAGTATTAAAAGTAATGGATGAAAATTTTGGTATAAAAAAAGGATATATGACAACAGTTCATGCTATTACAAACGATCAATCTACATTAGATATAGCTCATAAAAAAGGAATTAATTCTAGAAGAGGAAGAGCTGCAGGATATAATATTGTTCCAACTTCTACAGGAGCTGCTAGTGCAATAGGACTAGTTTTACCACAACTTGCAGGAAAATTAGATGGTATAGCACTTAGAGTACCAGTAGTAACAGGTTCAATAGTCGATTTAGTATTAGAATTACATGAAGAAACAAATGTTGAAGAAATCAATATGGTATTAAAAAATAGTACTAATGAAACATTAAATTATACAGAAGATCCAATAGTATCAAGTGATATCATAGGAAGAAGTTGTGGAGCTTTAGTAGATGCTTTATCAACTAGTATAGTAAAAGATGAAGATGGAAAACAATTAGTTAAAGTATTAGCTTGGTATGACAACGAAGCAGGATACTCTTATCAAATGGTAAGAACTTTAAAAAAATTATCTGAATTTATAAAATAATAATATATAAAGCAGAAATATATCTGCTTTTTTTGTGTATAAATTTCGTGATATAATTTTAATGAGGTGAAAGATGAAAAAGACAATTAGGGATTTTGATTTTGATAATAAAAAAGTTATAGTTAGATGTGATTTTAATGTACCAATAAAAAATAAAGAAATAGTTGATGATACAAGAATAGTAAAGGCTTTAAAAACTATTAATTATTTAATTGAGCATAATGCTAAGATAATACTTATGTCTCATTTAGGAAGAATAAAAACAAAAGAAGATATAAAAGAAAATAGTTTATATCTAGTTAAACTAAAATTGGAAGAATTATTAAATAAAAAAATATCTTTTAGTTCTGTTACTAGAGGAAGTGAATTAGAAGAAAAAGTAAAAGCTTTACACCCTAAAGACATTTTACTTGTAGAAAATACTAGATTTGAAGATTTAGAAGATAAAAAAGAAAGTAGTAACAATCAAGAATTAGCAAAATATTGGGCAAGTTTAGGAGAAATATTCATAAATGATGCATTTGGGACAATTCATAGAAGTCATGCATCTAATGTAGGTATAGCTTCTTATTTAGATTCTGGAATAGGTTTTTTGGTAGAAGAAGAAATAAAATATTTAGACACAGTAAAACAAGCTAAGAGACCATTAACTATTATTATGGGTGGAGCTAAAGTAAGTGATAAATTAGAATTAATATATAGTTTGGCAGAAAAAGCTGATTATATTTTATTAGGTGGAGCTATGTCTTTAACTTTTTTATCATCTTTAGGATATAATATGGGTAAATCATTAATAGAAAAAGAACAACTTAATAATTGTAAAAATATACTTGATAGGTACAAAGAAAAAATAATTTTACCTGTAGATTTTAAATGCTTTAAGTCTTTTGATAATCGTGATTATATTGTTAGAAAAATATATGAATTTGATAATGATGATATAGCATTAGATATAGATAATTTAACAGTGAAATTATATAAATCAGTTTTAAATAAAACAAATACATGTTTTTGGAATGGACCTCTTGGAGTAGTAGAAAAGAACGAATCTAAAGATGGATCTTTAAAAGTCTTAGAATATCTTAATAATTTAAATATAACTACTATTTTAGGTGGAGGAGATATAGTTGGCTTTGCAACTAAAGAAAAAATGGATAAAAAAATTACATTTTTATCAACAGGAGGAGGAGCAACATTAGAATATCTTAGTGATAAAAAATTACCAGGATATGAAGCTATAGCAGATGAAAAATAAAAAATATATTATAAATACACTTATAATCTTAGTAATAACTTCAGTTGTTTTATATTTTGCTTTAAAAGATAATTTTGATAAGACATTACATATTATTTTAAATGCTAATAAATTATTAATCTTATTAGTAATTGTTATTATGTTAGTAGCTTTTTCTTTACAATCATATGGTCTTTATAAAATAGCTAAAGAATATAATAATGAACTTAGTTTTAAAGATATTTTTAAACAAATAATAATAGTTCAATTTTTTAATGGAATAACACCTTTTTCAACAGGTGGTCAACCTATGCAAGTATATATGTTAAATAAAAGTGGATTAAGTATAGCTAATTCTACAATTACAATTTTACAAAATTCTATTCTTTTTCAAGTAGCTTTAGTTTTATGTGGAATATTAGCAGTATTATTTAATAGACTTTATTCTATTTTTGGTAATGATGAGATATTAGCTAGATTAACAATATTAGGATTTATATTTAATGTTATTGCAGGAATAGGTTTATTATTATTTACATTTTCAACTTCTCTAGCTAAAAAAATTACTTTTTTCATTATAAATATTTTAAAAACAAACATATAGAAAAATGAATAAAGAATTTGAAGAGTTTGAAAATAGTGGTAAAAAGTTAAGAAAAAATACTAAATTGACAATAACTGTTATATTTGTTAATTTTCTTGCATTTATTTTATTGAGTTTAATACCATATTTTATCATAAAAGCAACTGATCCTTATTCTTCTATAACTATAGTTCATTCTATAGTTGGAACTATGTATGTTTATTTAATAAGTGCTTTTGTACCAATACCAGGGGGAAGTGGAGGTATAGAATTTAGTTTTAGTAAGTTCTTTTCTCCAATAGTTATATCTAATAGTGTTATAAGTGCAAGTTTGATATTATGGAGATTTATAACTTATTATGTTCCGATGATAATTGGAGCTATAGTATTAAACTTTTTTAGAAAACATGAAAAATAATGTATAATGTTAATAGAATATAGAAGGAAATAGATAAAAAATGAGAATAGGTTTATTTAGCGATACATATCCTCCATATATCAATGGAGTTTCAACTAGTGTTAATATGTTAAAAATAGCATTAGAAAAGCTAGGGCATGAAGTTTTTGTTATCACAGTAAATGATAAATTACTTGATTATTCGTTTGAAGAAGATGACCATGTTATTAGAGTTCCAGGTATTAAAACAGGAATTTATGATTATCGTTTAACTAGTGCGTATCCTTTAAAAATTATAAAAAAAATAAAATCTATGAATTTAGATATAGTTCATGTTCATACAGAATTTAGTATAGGAAGTTTCGGCAGAATAATTGCAAAGCAATTTAATATACCTATAGTTGCAACATATCATACATATTATGAAGATTATTTGTATTATATTAATAAAGGCTTTTTTGATAAAACTAGTAAGAAATTATTGAAAACTTTAACACAATTTTATGAAGACAAGACAGTTGATAGTCTTATTGTACCAGCAGAAAAAATTAAAAAAATATTTCAAAATCAATATGATTATAAAAAAGAAATAGCAGTTATTCCAACAGGTATAGCAATTGAAAGATTTTATAAAGAAAATATAGATAAAAATAAAAAAG
>CAJPPJ010000015.1 GCA_905372515.1 uncultured Eubacteriales bacterium | reverse complement strand
GAAACATAATCTTTTAAAAGTTTAAAAATTTCAAAATTACTATTTGAAAATATTTGAGTTTCTTCTTCAAATCTTTTTAAATAATCTATATCGAAATATTCAAGAATTTCTTCTGTCTTTTTATTTAAAGAAAATGAATTAATATCATATTTAAAAAAATCTTCCATAGTTGTTACATCATTTACTATATTTAAATTTAAAGATTGAATCCATTCTGATATATCAAAACTATTTAAAGAATGAGAAAATATAAATTTTTTAGCAGCTTTAAACATAGTTTTGTCTAAATTTTCTTCTGGAATTAATAAAGAATTAAAGAAAAACATTTCTCCCATATGACTTATCTTTTTAAAGAACTCTTGATATTTTAAAATTATTTTTTGATATTCTCCTAAAGGATAATTTCCTTTTATTTTATCTGATATTTCTAATTCTGGAGTTAAAAAATTATCAATTGGAAATTTATTAAAATCATCTTGATATTCTATAAAATTTTCTACACTTAAAATTCTATCAAAGAAATTTTTTTTAATTTTTTCAGGTATATCTGTTCCTATTAAAAATAAATCTTCATTTTGACTTATTATTTTCAAAGGATAATCTTCTATTTTTATTTTTGATGTTCCTGTTATTATTTTTTCTCGAATATCATCACTTTTAATATTACAATTAGATAAGTTTACATATTTTAAATTATCAAAAATAGAAAGATCAATATTTGCATTTGTACTTGAAAAATCTACTATATGATCTTTATCAGATAGTATTTTAACACCTTCCCATTCTTCAAAAGGAATATCACTTAAATCATAAGATACTAAAGAGTCTTGTAAACCATAATACATAGTAAGAATATTATTTTTAAATATATCATTTTTTAAATTTCTTACATCATCTATTAAATACTTTAATTGTTCTTTATAATATCTAAATTCTTCTATAGTTAATTTTACATTATTCATAATATCTTCCTATATTTTATATATCATTTTTTTATTAATTTTGTAAGTAGTTAAAAATAAAAAATATAGAATTTTTTAATTCTATATTTTATTTATTATCTTTTGGTTTTATAACTTCTAATCCACCCATATATGGTTGTAATACTTTTGGTATTTTAACACTTCCATCTTTTTGATAATTTTGTTCTAAAATTGCAATAAGTGATCTAGGACTTGCTATTACTGTATTATTTAAAGTTGCAACATATTCATTACCTTTTTCTGTTTTCATTCTGATACCAAGTCTTCTAGCTTGAGCATCTCCTAATGTAGAACAAGATCCAACTTCAAAATATTTTTGTTGTCTTGGACTCCATGCTTCTACATCACAAGATTTAACTTTTAAATCAGCTAAATCACCACTACAACATTCTAATGTTCTAACTGATAAATCCATACTTCTAAAAAATTCTACTGTATAGCTCCACATCTTATTATACCAAGTCATAGCATCTTCTTTTTTACAAAGTACTATCATTTCTTGCTTTTCAAATTGATGAACTCTATATAGTCCTCTTTCTTCTATACCATGTGCTCCTACTTCTTTTCTAAAACATGGAGAATATGAAGTCATAGCTATAGGTAATGATTTTTCATCTATTATTTGTCCTTGAAATTTACCTATCATAGAATGTTCTGATGTACCTATTAAATATAAATCTTCATTTTCAATCTTATACATCATAGCTTCCATTTCAGGAAAAGACATAACTCCTGTTACTACATCACTATGTATCATAAATGGAGGTATACAATAAGTAAATCCTTTACTAATCATAAAATCTCTTGCATATGCAATTGTAGCTTCATGAAGTCTTGCAATATCTCCAACTAGATAATAAAATCCATTACCACTTGTTCTACCAGCACTTTCTTTATCAAGTCCTGATAAACTTTCACAAATATCTGCATGATATGGAATTTCATAATCTCTTACAAATGCTTCTCCAAATCTTTCTACTTCAACATTTTCACTATCATCTTTTCCTATAGGTACAGTTTTATCCATCATTTGAGGAATAACTAACATATTATCTCTTAATTTTTTAGATAATTCTTCTTCATCTTTTTCTATATCTATAAGAGTTTTATTAATTTCACTAACTTTCTTTTTGTTTTCTTCTACTTTTTCTAATTTTTTTTCTTTTACTAATATACCTATTTCATTTGAAATAGTATTTCTATCTTGTCTTAAAGTATCACCTTTTTGTTTTAATTCTCTAATTTTTATATCTAAATCAATAACTTCATCAACAAGAGGTAATTTCTCATCTTGAAATTTATTTCTTATATTTTCTTTCACTAATTCTTTATTTTCTCTAATAAATTTTATATCTAACATAATTATCTCCTTAATTTATACTGTTTAATAAATCTTTTAATGATTCATCATTTGTCACTTCTTTTTCTTGTTTTTGATCAAACCACTCTGGTAATATTTCTTCTTGTTTTTTACTACTTACTACTTTTGTCTTTGTCTTATTAGTATTTTGAAAATTCATACAATGTTTCATTGCTGCTTCTGCAGTTTTTATTCCAAGTCTTAACCATTGACCTGCTATTGTTTCTACATAGTTTTTAGTAAATTTTTGATTATTTACTTTTAATACATAAGAAATAAGAACATTTATAACTTCAGGTTCCATTTTACTTTTAACCATCAAATCTTCAATTATTTTCATTTCCATTTTACTAGGACTACCCGATTTATACTTACTTTTCAAATATACTAATGGTGATGTATTTTCAAAAGTTCTAATAAGTTTATCTTTTTTACTTTCATGTTCATCTACAGTTTTCATCTTTATATATTTTAAAGTAGGAAGAGATGAATTTTCAAATACATATACTTCTCTTGCCCTATCTAATAAAATATCTAAATCTATAGTATTTTTTGAGTTCATCGAAAATAGTACTAAATCTCTTAATTCTAAATCTTTTAAATTGTACAAAAATGCTATATTATTTAAATCTTCTTTTAAGCTTTCTGATATATTTGGTAAGCCTTCTAATACAAAATCAAAATCTATAACACTAGCCATCTTGATTTTAGCATATTCATAATTTCTAACATTAGAATTATTTAAATTAAGTAAAGAAGTTGTTTTAAATACTTGATCAAAACTCTTAGTAACATCACTATATTCACTTAAATCTATTTTTATATCTTTATATTCTTTTAAAACAGATTTATATAATTTAGTACCTAAATTATTATATAACAAAGTATTTAACAGAAGATTATTAAAAAAACTAAATGCATCTAATGGTTTATATAAAACATATATAAATTCATCTTGTTTTTTAAATGTCTTAATTAAACCAACACCTTCTAACTTTTCTTTATTTATCCTAAATATATCCATATTAATACCAAGTATTCTAAGTAATGATTCATGATCTAATTCTTTACTTAATAATGTATCAGCTTTTACTTGATTATATAAAGTAATATAAATAAGTATAGCTAAGGAACCTATTATAGGTTGATATAGGTCAGTTAATACTTTCTTATCATAATCAGTAGAGTTAGATTTGTTAATTATTGTAAATTTATCTTTAAGATTTAAAACATACATAACTTCACCTTTATGTATATTTAACCACATTTATGAGACAAAAAAAAGATTATAAATATTATTTATAATCTTTATATTTATTATCAAACTAAATTATCTGCTTCACTAGCTTTAGTATCAGCATGTTCTGTAATTTCTTGAGATTCTTTTTCAACTTTTTGAGACATATTTCTAACATCTTCTATACTTGTTGTTACTTTTTCTTTTAATTCTTCTAATTTTTGTTTATAAGCATCTGCATCTTTTCCAGCCCATTCAGTTGGATCTCCGTATAAAAACAAATTAGATGCTTGATTAAATTTTTCGTCTATTATATTAGCTTGATTTTTAAGACTTGTTGATATTTCTGATGCTAATGCTTGATCATTTATTGTTACTGTATTTGAACTCATATTCTTCACCTCTACTATTCTAAATAAATAATATCTTATTTATATTAATATTTCAAGTTTTTTTATTTTTTTAATACTTCAATGTATACATTATAACCATTTATATCATAATTATTTTCTTTATATTCAGTTAACTTAAGTTCATTAGCTAAAGTTTCTCTTTTTATTATATCTTCATAAAAATGTATAGCTTCTTTAACTAAAACTTCATCTGTATTGTAATTTACTACTATTCTATCAGTAACATTAAAATCTTGTGTTTTTCTAATATTTTGAATTTTACTAATTATTTCTCTAGCTATACCTTCTTCTTGTAATTCTTTGGTAATATTAGTGTCTAAAATTATATATGTATCATATATTCTTGCTGCATTATAATTTTCTTTAACATCTACTCTAACTTCAACTAAATCAGGAGTAATAGTATAATCATCTCCTAATACTGATATAATTATATCTTTTCCACTAGATAATGATTTAACATCTTTATCTTCTAAATTATTCAATATATCACTAACTAATTTAATGTTCTTACCAAATTTAGGTCCTAATTCTTTAAAGTTAGGTTTAATACTAATATTCATATAATTACTCATATCAGATACGAATTCTATGTTCTTAATATTTAATTCTTCTTTTATTAAATCTATTAAGTCACCTATTATTTCTTTATTAAAAATATCTAATATTGCTCTTGAAAGAGGTTGTCTTATCTTAATTTTAGAATTTTCTCTAACTCCTCTTCCTAAAGTAATTAAATCTCTTACTAAGTCCATTTTTTCTTCTAGTTTTAAATCTATATATTTATCTTCACATACTGGATAACTATCTAAAAATACACTTTCTTTATCAGTTAAATTCATGTATATTTCTTCTGCTAAGAATGGTGAAAAAGGTGCTACTAATTTAGATAAACCTAAAAGTATATTGTAAGTTGTTTTATATACCACTTTTTTACTTAATTCATTACCTTCTACTTTAGACCAGAAACGTTTTCTATTTCTTCTAATATACCAATTAGATAAATCATCATTAACAAAGTTAGTTATTTTCTTAACTGCTTTTGTTAAATCAAACTCTTTCATAGAATTTTCTATATATTTAATTAAATTATTATATTTAGATATAATCCATCTATCTATTTCTTCTAAATCTTTATCATTTATTTCATAAGAATTAGGATCCATATTATCGATATTTGCATACATACTAAAGAAATTATAAGTATTTCTAAGTGTTGAAAACATCTTAGTATTTATTTCTTTAACACCATCTTCATCATATCTAAGAGGAGTCCATACTGGAGATGCTGACAAGAAGAACCAACGTATTGCATCTGCTCCAAATTCTTCTAAAGCTCCAAATGGATTAACTGCATTACCTCTTGATTTATGCATTTTACTTCCATCTTTTGCAAGTACTAAATCATTAACTAAAACATTTTTATATGGTGATTTTTTCTTTAAAAATACTGAAATTAATAAAAGTGAATTAAACCATCCTCTAGTTTGATCTATTCCTTCACATATGAAATCTGCAGGAAAATGTTTTTCAAAGAAATCTTTATTTTCAAATGGATAATGACAACTAGCAAATGGCATAGCACCACTATCAAACCAACAATCCATTACTTCTGGAATTCTTGTCATTTCTTTTCCACATTTTTCACACTTAATATGAATATTATCTACATATGGTCTATGTAAATCTATATCTTTTATTTCTTCTTTTGCTTTTTCTTTTAATTCTTCAATAGAACCTATCATTTCTTCATGACCACAACTACACTTCCATAGAGGTATTGGTGTTCCCCAATATCTACTTCTAGATATTGCCCAATCAACCATATTTTCTAACCAATTACCAAATCTTTTTTCACCTACATAACTTGGAAACCAATTAACTGTCTTATTAGCTTTAATTATTTCATCTTTATATGCTGTAGTTTTGATATATAAACTAGGAGAAGCATAATACATAAGTGGTGTTGAACATCTCCAACAATGTGGATAATTATGTTCTATCTTTTGTTTTTTAAATAATTTATCATTTTCTTTTAAATACTTAATTATATCTATTTCAAGTTCTGGATCTAAAACAAATCTATCTTTCCAAAGTCCTTCTTTATATTTACCTTCAGAATTAACTGGATTAACAAGTTCTAAATCATATCTTAAACATACATCATAGTCATCTTGTCCAAAAGCTGGAGCCATATGTACTATACCTGTACCGTCTTCCATAGTAACATAAGTATCATTTGTAACTATAAAAGCTTTTTTACTCATCTTTATAGATGGTATTAATTGTTCATATTCTTTATATTCTAAATCTTTACCACTATATTTTTCTATTACCTTATATTCAGTTCCTATGACTTTTTCTACTAATTTTTCTGCTAAGATAAACTTATATCCTTTAGATTCTACTTTTACATATGTTTCTTCTGGATTAATACAAAGTGCAACATTAGCAATTAAAGTCCATGGTGTTGTTGTCCATACAAGAAAATAACTATCTTCATCTTTTAATTTAAATGGAATATATACTGAATTAACTGAAACATTCTTATAACCTTGTGCTACTTCATGAGATGCAAGTCCAGTTCCACATCTTGGACAATATGGTAATATTTTAAATCCTTCATATATTAAACCTGCTTTATAATATTCTTTTAATATCCACCATTCTGTTTCAATAAATGAATTATCATATGTAATATAAGAGTTTTTAGTATCGATTAATTGTCCCATTTTATGAGTAAAGTCAACAAATGCTTCCTCATTTTTTAAAACACTATCTTTACACTTTTTATTAAATTCTTCTATTCCATACTTTTCAATATCACCTTTTCCAGTAAATCCTAAAGCTTTTTCTACAGCAACTTCTACTGGAAGACCATGTGTATCCCATCCTACTCTTCTATCTACTTTATATCCATTCATAGAGTAGTATTTACATACAGAATCTTTTAATAATTTTGCCATCATGTGATGAATTCCAGGCATACCATTTGCAGTTGCAGGTCCATCATAAAAAACAAAATCTTTTTCTTTTCCTTGATTACTTTTGTTTAATATATCGTGCTTGTCCCAGTAGTTATATATTTTTTCATTAACCACACTAACTTTTTCTTTATCAAGTTCTTTAAACATATTCTTTTCTCCCTCCTAAACAAAAAAGATGATACCTTATAAGGGCGAAATGCCGCGGTACCACCTTAATTTTATTACTCATTCATTTTAACGGTTTTTAACCGGCTTTAATTTCTTAAAGCACATCGAAAGTGATTCAAATTAAAGGTTTTATTGATTCTCACCAACCATCAATTCTCTTGTAAAACTAACTCTAATTTCGTCTTTCTCATCTGTTTTAATGATAATAATTTAACATATATATTTATTTTTTTCAATTAATTTTTAAATATTAATTATTTTTGGATAAAATCATTAAATAAGTATCTATATTAACTCCATTTTTTTGATAAGAATTAGTAATTTTTTTATATTCCTTAAACCCTAATTTTTTAGCAAATTCTTCTGATTTTTTATTTCCAGTATCATATCCTATAATTATATTAGAATATCCTCTATCAAATAAAAACTCTATTACTTTTGTAACAGCTTCTAACATATATCCTTTTCTCCAATAATCAGGATGCATATTAAAAGATAGTTCAATAGAATTAAGACTTTTAATTTCTCTATCAGCTGTTATATTTCCAATCGGAGTTTTCTCATCTAAAAAGATATACCAATCAAACATTTTTTCTTTAGCTATATCTTCATAATATTTTTTAGAATCTTCTCCTATAAAATCAATTGGTTCCTTTACTTTCTCTATTAATTCTTCTCCTAAAATTCCTCTACACTTAAGCATATCGTATTCATATACTTTAATAGAGTCTTTAGACGTCCCCTTTTTTAATACCAGTCTTTTAGTATATAAAGTTTTTGTATCATATTTGTCTAATAACTTTTTATTTTCTGCTTCTAAGTTTTTCATATCTAACATGCATTAATACAATTCATATTTTCTAACAAAGTTTAAATTATCATCTAATTCATAAACTGTAAGAACTCCTGTTTTAATCTCTAAATTAACTATATCTTCATCACTAATATTTTCGATGTATTTTGCTAAGCTTCTGAGTGAATTACCATGAGCTGCTATTAATATAACATCGTGATTAACAAAAGATGGTTTTATTATGCTTTCATAATAAGGTACTGCTCTTTCTAAACACATTTTTAAACTTTCTCCAAGTGGTAGATTATCTATTCCTTTATATAATTCATCAAACTTAGGATTTCTTTTATCATCTTCACTTAGTAATGGTGGTAAAACATCATAGCTTCTTCTCCAAATTTTCACTTGATCAGCACCATATTTATTTGCAGTCTCTTCTTTGTTTAATCCTTGTAAAGCTCCATAATGTCTTTCATTCAATCTATAGTTTCTAAGTACTGGTATACCTAAATTATCATTATTTTCTAGTGTTAAAAATAAAGTTTGATTAGCTCTTTTAAGTACAGATGTATATGCTATATCTATTTTTATATTATTTTTCTTTAATATTTTACCAGCATTTCTAGCTTCTTCTTCTCCTTTTTGGCTTAAAGTTATATCTGTCCATCCAGTAAAACGATTCTCCTTATTCCATAAACTTTCCCCATGTCTTAACATTATTAATTTTTTCATTTTTATTCCTTTCTTGCTTTATAAATATTTTTTATATAAAATTTATTTAGATGCACCTATAACTCAGTGGATTAGAGTGTTTGGCTTCGAACCAAAAAGTCGGGAGTTCGAATCTCTCTAGGTGCTCCATATGAATTTACAAGTAACTAATAGTTACTTTTTTCTTTTTCTTAATACTTTAGCTTCTTTTTTTTGAGAAAAATTATTATAAATATTTCCTGCTAATTCTTTAGCATCTAAATTATTTTCATTTAAATTTTTATAAGCTACATAATTTTCTTTTTCCTCTATTGGATTAGAATTTGTTCCAATTAAAGTATAACCATTACTATCAAAGAAATTTAATGCTTTATCTTCATCTAAATTTGTTTGAATAAATAAAATATTTTTATCTTTTGATTTTAAATAATTAGATAATTCATCCATTGAAAGTTTAGTTATCTCTTTTGATACTTCATCTTCAAATATATAAATACCATTTATTTTAACTGTAGAAAAATCACAATTTTGAATAGTAAAATAACCTAATAAATATCCATCATCCTTAATAGATAAAATCTCTTTTTCTCCTGTTTCAAATTTATCTAAATTTTTTTCAATCAATTTTAAATAAAATATATCTTGATCTAATAAAAATTCATTTAAAACAATATTTGCAATACTAAATTCTTCTTTTAGATTTACTTTTTCAAGTTTTAACATATTTTTATTTTTTACCTTTCAAATAATGATAATGACATACTGCTATATATTTATCATTTCCACCAATATCAACTTGCTTTCCTTCTTTTACTTTTTTACCACTTTCATCTATTCTCATATTCATAATTGCTTTCTTATTGCAAAATTTACAAATATTTTCTATTTCTTTTATTTCTTCTGCTAAAGTTAAACATGCCATTGTCCCTTCGAACAAATTATTTTGAAAATCTGTTTTTAATCCATAAGCAATAATAGGTATATTGTTTTCTATTACAAAAAATTCTTTTAATTTTTCTAACCACTCTTTTTTAAAAAATTGTACTTCATCTATCAATACACAAACTGGATTATCTTTTAAACTACAGATATTTTCAATATCTTTCATACTAGATATTGCTATTGCTTCTTGATGATCTCCTGTTCTAGAAGTAACTCTTCCTACTCCATAACGATCATCTAGTTTAGAACACAATACAATAACATTATCTCCTCTAGTTCTATAATTATATAAAGTTCTAAGTAACTCTTGAGACTTTCCTGCTCCCATAGTACCATATTTAAATTTAAATTTAGCCATAATACACCTCTAGTTTCATTATATATTCTTTTTCACTTTTTTTAAACAAAGAAAAAACTCTTCACATAGAAGAGTTCAATTTCTTAAATGGTGCCCAAGGCCGGACTTGAACCGGCACGAACGGTGAAGTTCCCAGGATTTTAAGTCCTGTGCGTCTACCAATTCCGCCACTCGGGCAATGGTGCCTTGTTGGAGGCTCGAACTCCAGACCCCTTGATTAAAAGTCAAGTGCTCTACCGACTGAGCTAACAAAGCAACTGGCTGCCTCGATTAGATTCGAACTAATGTATGGAAGAGTCAAAGTCTTCTGCCTTTACCGCTTGGCTACGAGGCAAAAATATGGTGGAGGGAGATGGATTCGAACCACCGAACCATAAGGAACTGATTTACAGTCAGCCGCGTTTAGCCACTTCGCTATCCCTCCATAAAAATGGTGCCGAAACCAGGACTTGAACCCGGAACCCACTGATTACAAATCAGTTGCTCTACCAATTGAGCCATTTCGGCACTAATAAATGGTGGGCGATTACGGACTCGAACCGCAGACCCCCTGCTTGTAAGGCAGGTGCTCTAACCAACTGAGCTAATCGCCCATTTATTAGCTAATCTATATAAGTGATTAACAATTAAGATTATAATATGATTTTTTTGTTTTTACAATACTTTTTTTAATAATTTATAAAATAAATTAAAAGGATAGCTAAAACTATCCTTCTTTTTTCACCATTTTATCTATCATTCCACAATATTCATTAGATGTTCCATAAGCAAAACAATCATAAACTTGTCTTTCTTCTTCTTTAACTTGTTCTATTTTTAAAGCTTTAATTGCTATAGCATCTTCACCTTTTTGATTTTTTGCTTTAACAAATACACCTTTAATATCATAATATTTAGAATCTTCTACTCTCATAGATTTATCATATTTAACTGTAAAACCTACTAAAGTAGCATCTGCTGCACAACAAGTAATGTAATACTTACCTATTGCAAAATAACCAATTGGAATATAACTAGCTTCTCTTACAACAAATCCTCTAATATTAACAGTTTTACCATACCATTTTTGTGGATAATTATTTATTTCAAGAGATGCTTCTACATAGTTATAATCTTTAATAGTTAAATCTATTTTACTAAGATCATATTTAGTATTATTTTTATCTTCTTCTGTTGTTAATAAAGTTAAATTAGTACTTTTATTTTTTATAATTTTAGTATTTAAAGCACCATCTCCTATTAAAAACAATGTTAAAAATGGTATAAATAGTATTAAAATACGAAAATCAAATTTTTTCTTTTCTTCTAATATTTGTTTCTTTTTTGTTTTCTCTTCTGTTAACAATATATATGTAGCAATTATCAAAAATATAAATACTGTAATTAAATTATAATTTATTATCTTTGGAGATAAAAATTTCTTAGTAAGATTTAATAAATGTAATATGTAAAATAACATAGAATACATTATTAAAATTATAGAATAATTTGTCTTTTTCATATTTTCACCACACTTACTACAATAAATATTGTTATAAATATTAAAAATATTAAAGTAAATACAAATTTTTTCTTAAATCCACCCATTAAAACAATAGTATTTTTAATATCTATCATAGGTCCTAATAATAAATATGCAAGTATTGCTCTATTATTGAAACTTCCCATCATACTTTTAGCAACAAAAGAATCTGATGTAGAACATAAAGACATTAAATATGCAAAAAGCATAAGTGATATTGTCGAAATAAGTTCATTTTTAAATAAACTAGCTGGCACTAAATTTTGCATTAAACTAGCAATTAAGGCACCTATAATTAGATATTTTAATACATCAAACATATCTTCTATAGTATGTTTTAAAATAGATTTTAAATCACCTTCATCATGGTGATGACCACAAGAATGACAACTGCAAGAATGATTATGATGATGATGTTCTTCTTCTATAAGTGGATCTTTATCTTTATAAATAATTGCCATAATAATCGATACTATTAATGATACTAATATTCCAAGTAAAAATCTTAAATAAAAGAAATTTAAATTTTTATTAAATGCTGTATAAGTAGCAAATAATACTACTGGATTAATAATTGGAGAAGATAACATAAATGATAATATTACATTTAATGGTACCTTCTTCTTTAATAATCTTCTTGCTATTGGTATAACTGCACAATCACAAGCTGGTATAAAAAATCCCATTAAAACTCCAACTAATGCAGCTAATATTTTATTTTTAGGTATTATTTTTACAAATGTTTCCTCAGACACATATCTATCTATTATTGCAGATATAAGTGAACCAAGAAATAAAAAAGGTAATGCTTCAAAAAATATTGAAATAAAAACTATTGTAATATTTTTAATCATTCTTAATTATTTTCTCCACTATCTTTTTTAAAGTACTCTTTTTTTCTTTTACTCTCAAATCTATTTTACCCTTTTTATCAAGTCCTAATACTTCTACTTCTACTTTATCTCCTACACTAAATTTATCTTTAATGTTTTCTATTCTTTCTTTTGATAATTTAGAAATATGTACTAATCCTTCCATTCCTTCCCAAAATTCTACTATACATCCAAAGTCTTTTATTTCTTTAATAACTGCTGGATATACTTTTCCAAACTCTAATTCTTTGACAATATTATCAATCATAGATTTTGTTTTTTCTATTATTTTTTTATCTTTATGATAAATAATAACTTTACCATAATCATCTATATCTATTTTAACTGCTTTAACATCTTTAACACTAACAACATTACTTGCTTCTTGAATAATCTTAGTAATAGTTTCTCCACCTTTACCAATAACTTCTTTTATTTTTTCAGGTTTAATATTAAATGTTAACATCTTAGGAGCATATTCACTAAGTTCTTTTCTTGGTTCTTTTATCGCTGACTTCATTACTTTTAATATTTTAAGTCTAGCCTTTTTAGCTTCTTCTAATGCTTCAGTTAAAATTTCTTTAGTAATACCTTTAATCTTAATATCCATTTGTAAAGCACATATACCATTTTTTGTACCTGCTACTTTAAAGTCCATATCTCCTAAATGATCTTCCATACCTTGAATATCAGTTAATACAGTATAATCATCTCCACTAGTAATAAGTCCCATAGCTATACCTGCTACCATATCTTTAATAGGTACTCCAGCAGCCATTAAAGACATACAACCTGCACATATTGATGCTTGTGAACTACTTCCATTTGATTCAAGTATTTCGCTTACTACTCTTATAGTATATGGAAATTCTTCTTCATTTGGTATTACTTGTAAAAGTGCTCTTTCACCAAGTGCTCCATGACCTATTTCTCTTCTTCCAGGAGCACCATATCTTCCTGTTTCTCCTACTGAAAATTGAGGAAAATTATAATGTAAGATAAATCTCTTACCTTCTTCTTCACTAAGGCCATCTAATATTTGATATTCATTTAATGCTCCTAAAGTAGTAATAGATAAACTTTGAGTTTCTCCTCTTGTAAAAAGTGCTGATCCATGTGTTCTAGGTAAAAAATCAACACTAGCAGATAAATCTCTTATTTCATCCATTTTTCTTCCATCAGGTCTTTTCTTTTCTTTAACTACAATGTTTCTAAATAATTCATATTCTAAACTATTAAAAGCATTTTTATATTTTACTATAAGTTCATTTAGTTCTTCTTCTGGTACATTTTTATTAGTTTCTTTTACATATTCTACTATTTCTTCTTCTATTGAAGATATAGCATCATATTTCTCTTGTTTTTCTTTTATTCTTAAAGCAGCATCAAGTCTAGATTTAACTTCATTAACTTTTTCTTTTATTTCATCAGTTATAACAAGTTTTTCATATTCCATTTTAGGTACTGCTAACTCTTTTATTATCTTTTCTTGAAATTTAATTAATTCTTTTATTGCTTCATGTCCATACATTAAAGCTTCTATCATTTCTTCTTCTTGAAGTTCTTTAGCACTAGATTCAACCATATTAATAGCTTCTTTTGTACCTGCTACTGTTAAATCTAAAACTGATTTATTTTGTTCTTCTACAGTTGGATTAATTATAAGCTTACCATCTACCTTAGCTACTACTACAGAAGCTATTGGTCCGTTAAATGGTATTTTTGATAAACTAACTGCAAGCGAAGACCCTAAAGTTGCTGCAAGACGAGGATCACAATCTTGTTCAACAGATAAAACAGTATTTATTATTTGAACACTATTTCTAAAATCCTCTGGAAAAAGAGGTCTCATTGGTCTATCTATCATTCTAGCTGCTAGTGTAGCTTCATCTGTTGGTCTACCTTCTCTTTTAATAAAACCACCAGGTATTTTACCAACTGAATAAAGTTTTTCTTGATAAAGTACTTGTAATGGGAAAAAGTCTGATAATAAATCAACTTTTTTAGCTACTACAGCACAACTTAAAACAACAGTATCACCATATCTAACAAGAACTGAACTATCAGCTTGTTTTGCTACTTCTCCTATTTCTATTTTTAAAGTTTTTCCTTTAAACTTAGTTTCATAAACTTTTTTCATACATTCTCCTTTTAATAAAAAAGACACTCAAAAAGTAAGTGTCTATTTTCTTAATCCTAATTCTTTTATAACTTTTCTATATCTATTAACATCTTTAGAAGCTAAATATTTAAGTAAATTTTTTCTTTGTCCTACTTTTTTTAATAAACCTCTTTGTGAATGATAATCATGTGTATTTTGTTTCATATGTTCAGTTAAACGATTTATTTCTTCTGTTAAAATTGCAATTTGTACTTCAGCTGAACCTGTATCATTCTTAGATGTTTGAAATCTTTCCACTATTTCTTTCTTTTCTTCTTTTAATAAAGCCATTTTTTCCTACCTTTCTTTTCACTTTTAACCAAGTTTTAGTCGGAAAATCTCTAAAACCTCGTTAAAGAACAATATTAATATATACTATTTTTTTTATTTTTTCAAGATATTAAATATCTTGAATTTTTAAATTTTTATATAAATTTCATTTAATAATTATTTTTTAATGAATAATCCCAAAAATATCATATATAAATATACTTTTCCATAAGTAATTAAATCAAACAAATATTAAACAAAATTAATCTAATAAATAATAATTTTTGATAAATAATACTACAATGTTTTACATATTAATCACATAAATAGAAGCTTTTTTCCCATTAATTAATGTATCTATTTTTTCGGATATAATATATTTTTGTTTTGATAATACTAATTCAAATTCATCTTTTCTTGCAGAAAGAATAACAAGCTTACCATTTTTCTTAATCACTCGACAAAATTCTTTAAACATATCAATATAAAACTTCTCTATATTATCTATTTTCTCATAATATCCCCAAGGCGGATCTGTGATTATTAAATCAATCATATTATCTTCTATATCTTGCATATTTAATGCATTTCTCAGTGTCACATTAACATTGTGTTTATTTTCAAATAAAATTTTCAACAACTTAATATGTTCAGGATTAATATCAGAAACATAAAGTTGCTTAAATTGAAAATTTTTATTAATTTGTTTTGGTATTGCTCCATAACCAGCAAATGGATCCATTACTATAGTGCTTTTTTTAAATTCACCAAGCATACACATAAGATATGCTAATTCAGGACGAAGTTCTCCCTTATTTAAATTTTTTTCTGTAAATTTTCTTTTTTGTAATAATCTAGCAAAAAAGCCAACATTTTCGCTTCTTTTAATAAACCAATATTCAGTTTCTGGACATACTCTATCAATTTTAGCATTTGTTAATTTACTAATTTTTCTTTCAATTTGTTAAGTATATGTTTTATTAATACCAACAAACTGATTATTTTGAGAATATCGAATTCTAAATGTTTTTTGAGATTTTGGCAACTTATCAAGAATAATAATATTCTTAGCCATAGAAGTCATTTCAGAATTTTTACCTTGAAATTTTTTAATAACAAGATATGAATTATTAAATACTACTATATTTTTAATATTTTCTTCACTGCCATTGTACAGATAATCAACTAAACCATCATAAACCTTTAACACTTTAGCTCCAGGCAATAACTTAACAAGTGATTTTGAAATTACTTCAGAAAAACCTGTTGTAAATGTTGATATATATTCTGCCATTAAAACCTCCAATATCTTTAATTAAAGAAGACTATCGAATATAGATATATTTTCTTCTATCTTTTCTATATAATCTTCCCCTAAATTAGATATTAATTTATTCACT
>CAJPPJ010000014.1 GCA_905372515.1 uncultured Eubacteriales bacterium | reverse complement strand
CTTTTTCTTTTACTTTAACTTTAATAAATTCTTCATGAGTTGCTTCTATTCTATAAATATTACTTCCTTTAGATTCTATAGATAAAATAGCACATTTTCCTATTAAAGAAGTGTTTTCTACATGACATCCTCCACATAGTTCAATAGAATCATTAAAGCTTACTACTCTTACTATATCTGAATACTTTTCTCCAAATAGATGCATAGAATTAAGTTTAAAAGCTTCTTCTTTAGGTAAATATTTAATATCTCTTTTAATACTTTCTTTAATTCTTTCATTTACTCTTTTTTCTACTTCGATGATTTCTTCATCACCTATTTTTTTAATATAGGTAAAATCAAACCTCAAATAATCATCACTTACATAACTACCTGCTTGTTTAACATCTCCTAAAATATTTTGTAATTCTTTTTGAAGTAAATGAGTTAATGTATGATTTTTAGTAATATTTTCTCTTCTCTTTTTATCTACTTTTTGTAATAATTTATCTCCTACATTAATTGAACCTTCTATATTAGATAATATAAGTAAATTTTGTTTATATGGAGCTTTCTTTGTATCTATAACTTTAGCTTTAAAGTGATTATTTTCTACTGTTCCAGTATCTCCTACTTGTCCTCCACTTTCACCATAAAAACATGTTTCTTTTAAGATTATGCTATTATCAAATACTCCTATTACTTCACTTTCAAGTTCAAAAGTATCTTCTATAAACTTACTTTCTTCTTGAAAGTTTAATAATTGATCATTTTGAATATTCATAGATGTAGATTGATTAAAGTTTCTTGATTTTTCTCTATGTTCTTTGATAAGTTCATTTACTTTATCTATATCTGTAGTAATATTTTCTTCATCTAAGTATTCTAAAGTAAAATCTATTGGAAACCCATAAGTATCATACAATTTATAAACATCTAAAGCATCTATTGTTTTATTATTTTCTTTTGCTTCAAATATTAATTCTTCTAATTTTCTTAATCCAGTTTCTAAGGTATCTTTAAATAATCTTTCTTCTCTATAGATACTTTCTTGAATATCTTTTAAATTTTCTTCAAGTTCTGGATAACTTTCTTTCATTACATCAACTACTTCATTAACTATTCTATATAAGAATGGATCATTAATACCTAATTTTTTACCCATTCTAACACTTCTTCTAAGTAATCTTCTTAATACATAATCTCTTCCTGTATTACCAAAATTAGCTTTATCTGATAATGCCATAGTAATACATCTAATGTGATCTGCTATTACTTTAAATGGAGTAGAATTATCGTAAGTTTTTTTTGATATTTTTTCTATTTCTTTAATAATTGGTTGAAATAAATCAGTATCAAAAATAGAATTAACATTTTGAAATATTAAACACCATCTTTCAAGACCTGCTCCTGTATCTATATTTTTAGATGGTAATTCTTCATAATCTTCTCTTTTAACACCTTTTTTAGCATTATATTGAGAAAATACATTATTCCATATTTCAATAAATCTTTCTTGTTCTTCATCATTAAAGAAAGCATCTATTGCTTCTTGTCCACCATATTCTTCTCCTCTATCAAAGAATATTTCTGTATCAGGTCCGCTTGGTCCTTCTCCTATTTCCCAATAATTTCCATCTAATAAAACTAAATGTGATTCTTCTATACCCAAATTCATCCATTTGTTTTTAGTTTCAAGATCATGAGTATATACTGTCATATAAAGCTTTTCTTTAGGAATTTTCATATAATCAATTAAAAATTCATAAGCATACTCTATAGCTTCATTTTTAAAGTAATCTCCTATTGAAAAGTTTCCCATCATTTCAAAAAAAGTTAAATGTCTTTTAGTAACACCTACATTTTCTATATCATTTGTTCTTATACACTTTTGAATGTTAACTATTCTTCTAGATTCTGGAATTGATGATCCATCTAAATATTTTTTAAGTGGTGTAACTCCAGCATTATTAAACAATAAACTATCGTCATCAATTGGTACTAAAGAAGCACTAGGCATTTTCAAATGTCCTTTACTTTCAAAAAAGTCATACCATTTTTGTCTTATTTCATTATGAGTTAAGTAATTCATTATAATGCTCCTTTATAATTTTAATTGTATCTTCTTTTAATTTATCTAGAGTTGTATTTTCGATTATATAATCAAAATTATCATAATTATCTAGTTCTACTTCTGTTCTATGATGTTTTTGTTCTTCACTAAATCCATTATCAAAATCTTTTCTTACAATTTTTAATTTTAAAGGTTTAGTTACTTTAGATATTTTTTCTATTTCTATAATAAGTCTTATATCAGTAATAATTAAAAAATCAAAAAAGTAAGATAAAACTTCTATATCTTCTATAGTTCTGTTAACAAAAAAATCTTCTTTTCCTAGTTTTTCTCTTATTACTTCTGTACCAAGTTGTTGAAGTAAATCTCTAGGTTTTGTTTCTTCTCTTCCATCCCATCCAAAATAATATCTTGCATATTCTTTTAAAGGTCTAGAAATTTGTGCTCTTGCTACTTTAAAACCTTTTTCTTTTAAATATTCTTCTATTATATTTCCAGTAGTATCTTTACCATGTCTTCCTTTACCTGCTATTAAAATGACTTCCATTTAAATTCTCCTTTCACACTTAAATATATAACTCTTAAACATGCCATTATTGGTGTTGCAAATATCATACCAACTATACCAAAAGTTGCTCCTACAGATAATCCTAAAATGATTAAAACTGGATGTAATTTCATAGTTTTACTCATAATATTAGGTGTAATTAAATAACTTTCTATAAATTGACATAAAATAACACTTATTAAACTTGCTACTCCAACAGAAGGAGAAATTGTAAATCCTACTACAACAGCAGGAATACCACCAATATATGGTCCAATATATGGAATCATATTTGTGAATGCACAGAAAAATCCAAATGCAAGAGGTGAAGGTAATCCAGATATTTTAAAAGCTAAACTTTGACATATGCATAGTAATATAACAACTATAAATGTACTTTTAACATATTGTCTAAATGTATCTTCTAACTCTTTTATAGTTTTAACTATAAATACTGTTCTTTTACCTTTAATTAATTTTCTTGCTCTTGACCTAATATTAGGTAAATCAATTAAAATATAAAACCCTATAATAAATGATAAAAAGCTTTCTATACTAGTTTTAAGTAATGATTTAACTACATTTAAAACAAAATCAGGATTAAAATTAGATACTTTAGAAAAATTAGATATTATAGTTTTATAAACAATGGTTCTAATATTTTCAAAATCTAGATGGAATCTAGAAGTAAAATGTTTAATAATCATATCCAAATTAGATTTACCAGTATCCAAAAGTTTTGGAGATAAGTTTGCAAAATCTTTTATTTGATCATATAAAACAGGTAAGAAAATATTTATTATGAATACAAAGAAAAGAATAATAAGTAAATATACTATTATAGTTGCAACAAATCTCGATATTTTTTTCTTTGTTAAAAATCCTACTAGTGGATCAAATAACCAAGCTATTAAAAATCCAAAAAATACTGGTGATAAAATACCAATAATATATTGAATTATTTTAACTAACTTAATTTCTTTAGCTATATAGATAATAATAAGTGCTATAGCAACACACAATATAATAAATAAAGCTTTTAAGCACTTAACTGCTAGATGTATTAATTTTTCTTTCTCCATATATTTACCTCTTTTTTAGTTTATCACAAAATTATTTCCTTTCATTCATATATTTAGATATTTCTGCCATTTTTAACCTTTTTATTACAGTATTTTCGTATTCTTTATAAAAAGGCATT
Source organism: uncultured Eubacteriales bacterium (assembly GCA_905372515.1). GTDB lineage: Bacteria > Bacillota_I > Bacilli_A > RF39 > UBA660 > CAJPPJ01. The sequence continues at coordinate 13,142 of CAJPPJ010000014.1, read as the reverse complement.
TGAAACTCTAAAGATGTATTAATTATACTATGTTTTTTAACATATTCTTCCATTTCTTTATCATCTTTAAATATTTTATAAAATACCCTATTTTTTTTACTTTCTAATTTATATATTCCACAATTAGTTTTATTTATATAATCTGCTGTCCTTAAATATAATTTAGCTATTTCTAAAGTTTTAAAAGGAAAATTATATCTTCTTAAACCATTTTTATTTTCATCTATACATATTGCTCTTTTACATGTACCACAAATATATTGAGTATGATTTTTTAAGCATTCTAATGGATTAATTAAAGGTGTTATTCTTGGTTTATCGCTATAACATTCACTACATATCATAATTTTCCTCCCTAAGTTTTAAAATTTCTTCTTTTAAATAAGTATTTCTTATACTAGAATTATTATTTTTAGATGCTACTTTTAAAATATTTTTATTACCAAGTAAATATAGTTTCTTTTTAGCTCTAGTAATAGCAGTATAATAAAGTTTTCTATATAACATAATACTATACGATGTACTTAATGGTATTATGCAGGTTTTAAATTCACTTCCTTGAGATTTATGAATAGATATAGCATATGCTAAAGCAAATGAATTATATGTACTAGATGTATATTTAACTTTATTATTATCAAAATCTATTATTATTTCTTTATCAGTAATTCTTTCAATTATTCCAATATCTCCATTAAATACATTGTTATCTGGCATATTTACAAGTTGTATAACTTTATCTTTTTCTCTATAAATAACATCATTTATTATCTTTTCATTTTTCAGTATATCTTTTTTATTAAACACTTCTTGTAAAATTTTATTTATATTATTTATTCCATAACTTCCTTTATAAAGTGGTACTAATACTTGAAATTCTTTATAATCATCATTTATATGACTATTAGCTATTTCTTTTAATGAATCTAAAATGTCACCATCTTCTAAAATATTAAGTTCATTATCACTAATAAAATCTATATCTTTATCTTCATTAACTGCATATGCAAGTTTAACTATAGTAGATTCTTTAGCTTGTCTATAAAGTTCTTTTAAATACACTACATTATCTATAGAATCTATAATATCAGAAAGCAAATTACCACTTCCAACACTAGGTAATTGATCTTTATCACCTACTAAGATAATTTTTGTATCTTTTTTCAATGCTCGTAGTAATGATGCAAATAAACTATTATTTACCATAGAAAATTCATCTACTATGACAACTGAAGCATCTGATTGATTATTTTCGTTTAAACTAAAAGTATTACTATCTTTATTCCATTCTAGAAATCTATGAATAGTAGATGCTTCTTCTAAAGTTAATTCACTAAGACGCTTACTAGCTCTACCAGTTGGTGCTAATAACTTTATCTTAGTTTTATGATTTTGTTTTTTTAAAGCTTTATATATACCGTATACTACAGTAGTTTTTCCAGTACCAGGTCCACCTGTTATAACTAAAAAATTATTTTTTAAACTTTTAAGAATAGCTTCTTTTTGATAAATATTATAAGTAATATTTAAATTGTTTTCTATGTCTTCTACTATATCTAGTTCTTTTTTAGTAATATTTGTTTCTTTTAATCTTAAAACAATAGATTTAGCAATAAATTTTTCATCTAAATAATCTTCAGTTAAATAATATCTTTTATCTTCTTTAGTAATTAACTTTTCTTCTATAAGATTTGACATGATAGATAAAAATATTTTTGTATCTATTTCTTCTTTGTTAATTTTTATAACATATTTGTATAACTCATCTAAATATAAAAAAACATGCCCTATACTTTCTGTAATTAATTTAAAACTATAAATAATAAGAGATTTTAAACGAAGTTTATCTGTTTTTGAATATTTATTCATTAAAGCTATTTTATCAATTGTATTAAAAGAAATATCTAAGTTAAAATATAATTCATATAAGTTTTTTTCTATTAATTCTTCTATATTTGATAAATAAACTGTCGTAATTTTTAAAGCATCAGACATAGAAAAGCCAATATCAGTAAGCTTTAAAATATTATTATAAGTATTTTCGTAAGATAATAATGTATCATGAAGAATATTAACATCTTTTATACTTATACCTTTTACTTCAAATAGTTTTTCACTATTATTTTTAATAACATCTAAACTATCATCTTTAAATTTTTTATAAATATTAACTGCTTTTGTTATTCCTATACCTTTAAATAAATCAGAAGATAAAAAATTTACTATATTTTCTTTACCTTCTTTTTTTAATTTTTCATACTTTACTACATTAAACTGTTCACCAAATTTATTATGCTCTACCAAGTTACCATATAACTTAAAACTTTCAAATTCCCTGTTTTCAACAAAATTACCTACTACAGTAATAGTTTTGTTTTTATATTCTAATAAATCAGTATCTTTAACTTTAAAAAGTGCTACTAAGTAACCATTAGTACCACTAAATATATCTTTTTTAAATTCTCCAGTAATAAAATTCATAATTATATTATATTACAAGTTTTTAAAAATGAAAATTTATATTATAATATATGTAGGAGAAATAATATGAAAATAATAGATGGTGATAAATTTCAAAAAGAATATGTTAAACAAGAACAGAAAAATAATATTACTGAAATAGTAATTGGTGCTTTATTAATAGTATTAGGAATAATAGGATTAATATTACATAAAAATCTTTTATATACAATAATAGCAGTAGTAGTACCTATAATACTATTAATATATGCTTATGAAAACTATATACATTATAAAGAGTATAAAACACTTGCTACTATTAAGATAACTCTTTATATTGCATTAGCATTTATAATAGCAATTAATCCAAGTCTAATACCTACTATTGGTATTAAAATATTTGGAACTTACTTAATATTAAGATCAATATTTAGAATGTTAATACTATCTAAATACTTAAATGAAATAAATAGTTCTGATTTAATTAATTTAATACTTGGTATTTTAATAATTGTACTTTCATCTGTAATATTTGATTTTATAAATATAATAATATTAATTACATGTATAATTATTGGTATTAATTTAATTATTAAAAATGTAAAAAAAGAAGAAAAATAATTCTTCTTTTTATTTTTCTTCTCTTGCTCTAGGATGAGCTTTAAAATATATTTCTTTTATTCTATCATCAGTTACATGAGTATATATTGCAGTAGCAGATATACTTTCGTGACCTAGCATCTCTTGAACTGATTCTAAGTCACAACCTTCATTTAATAAATGAGTTGCAAAAGAATGTCTTATCATATGAGGAGATATTTTTTTATCAATAGAAGTCTTTTTTATAAGTTTAGTTAATATATCTTCTATACCTCTTCTAGTTATTTTATTACCTAAATGATTTAAAAATACATAATCTAAATTATATCTATTTAAAAATAGATAACCATCATTTAAATAATCTTGTAATGCATCAACAGCATATTCACCTAAAAATACTATTCTTTCTTTATTACCTTTACCAAGTACTTTTATTTGTTTTTCTTTAAAATTTATATCTTCTAATTTTATATTGATAAGTTCACTAACTCTCGTTCCTGTTGCATATAATACTTCTAAAATAGCTAGATTTCTTTGTCCTAAAGAAGTAGATGTATCACAAGCATTAAATAGTTCTTCAAGTTCATTATAATAAAAAAATCTAGGTAATTTTTGTTCTTTTTTAGGTAAATTTATTAATTTAAATGGATTATTTTTAATAAATTCATTAAGTCTTAAATAAGAATAGAAACCTCTTAATGAACTTATTTTTCTAGATATTGTACTATTAGTATCTTTTTTATCAGTCAAATAAGATAAATATTTTCTAATAGATTCATAATCCATATTTAAGTAATCTTTATTATTTTCTTTTAAATATAAAAAATATTCATTTAAATCTCTTTTATATGCTTCTATAGTATTCTCTGAATAGTTTTTATTAACAGCTAATTCTTTTAAATATTCCTCTAAGTATTCCATACTTTAATTATAGCAAAAAATACACTGTTTTTTAAAACATATGTATTTTTTAATGTTGATAAATTATATGCTTGTAAATTCTTGATTTGTAAAGATTTTGCTTCTTTTTTTAAGTAATTTTTATATTCATCATATAAAAACTTTAATTCTCTTCCATAATAATATTTATTATCTGTATTTAAATCATTTTCAAGATATTTTCTCCAAGATTCTAATGCTTCTTCATATATTTCTCTAATATATGTAACATTATGAGTAAGTAACTTTAATCTTAATATATCAGTAACATTTGTATATAAAGAATTTTGATATAACTTAATCATCATTCCATGAGATTTTAATAAGTTATATTCTCTTTTATTTTGTATCTTTATCATAAAATTAAGTGTATCTTTTAATCTTTCATTTTTTAAAAACAATTTTAATTTTTTCATTTAATAATATTCTTAACTCTTCTTTATACTCTTTGTTTTCTATGTAAAATAATTTTATTTCTCCATTATCGAATTTTTGTTTTTGACTTAAGAATCTATCAATTTGTTCTTTATATTTAGGTATATTTTTAAGCTCATCTATAGAGGCATACTTAGAAGTCAAGTTATCTATAGTATGTAAATTACTATCTTCTAAATTAATATAATCCATAGTATTATCATCATTTTTAATACTATAAATCAAAATTGCTTTAGATTTCATTTTATCCTCCTAGAAAATATGAAAATTATAACATATTTCAAGAGTTTTTTCAAGTATTGTTTTATTTTTGCTTAATAAAATCTATAACTACTTTATTAAATTTCTCTGGTACATCCATATTTACAAGATGACCAGCATTTTTAAAAATAACTACTTTACTATTTGGTTCATCATTATGCCATAACTCTACCATTTTTTCTTCCATTGGTATATCTTTATCACCACAACCAATCATAAGAGGATAATTTCTTTTATTTATAGGATATTTATTCATTAATTTATTTAATCCAGCTAGATATATAAATGATTTTTTAGGAAATTCAATATTAATTTTATAAAATTCTTCTTGTGCTTCTTTAGTGTATGCAGAAATCAATTTATTACTTTTTGCAAACCATTTAATTGAAAATAATGCTTTTAAAATCATAATCATTTGAGCAATTTGATTTGATTTTTGCATTTTTAAATTAAAGTTATTAATATTATATGCACCAAAACAAGATAAAGATTTCATCATATTAGGATAATGGTTAGCAAAATCTTCTGCAATAACAGCACCTAATGATATACCTACAATATGGATTTTTTTAATATTTTCTTTATCCAATATTTTTTTAATCCAATATGATGTTATGGTGATGTTATCACCTTTTTTAGTAACAGTAGATTTACCATGACCTATTAAATCAATAGTAATTACTTTAAAATACTTTGAAAATTCATCTATTTGTTTATCATATTGAGTATGATTTGAAAAAGCAGCATGAATAAATAATACGGCATCCTCTCTTTTATTTTCAGATATATAATACCATATAGGAGAATTTTCTAACTTTTTACTATTCATAATAGTATCCATATAATAATCACCTCTATTTTTTTATATCACTCTTTTAATTCTATCATAATCTATTTCGATTAATATAGTTTCTTTAGTTTTTTATTCACTTTATTATTAAAATGATACTAATTGTACTACTTATCTTTATGTATAAAAATTATTAATTTTATAAATTCGTCAACTTTTAATAAATTTTATAACAAATTAAAAAATATCTTTATTAAGATATTTTCATTACTTCTAATTCTAGATATCATTATCATATTTTGATTTATTAAATCATGTACTATAGCTATAAAATCATAGTATTCTTGATTAAGTAAAGATATGTTTTTTAATAAGTAATTTTCATCTAATTCTAAGCTTCTTAATTTTTTATTAGTATTTAATACATCTACAAATAATTCAGATTCATTTAAATTTTCTCCAGAGTCATAACATATAGCTTTATATTTAAAGTTTTTTTGTTTTAATTGATAAACTTCTTCAGTCATTAAATCTAAATATTTTTTATATTCATCTTTATCTAATTCTTTTTTTTCATTGTTAACAGTTTCTAATGCCTTAGATATCCCATATAAAATACACATGCTTTTTATTCTAGTTTTTTCATTATATATATTTAAATTATTTGTTTTAGGTATAAATGTAGCAATACCATCCATTGCATGAAATATATAAAAATTTGCTAAATTACCTAAATCATTTTTATAATTATCACTTAAATGTGGAATATTTCTAGTAGCTATTCTCATTTTATATTTATCATCTTTATCATTAAAACTTCTTATAACTTCTTTCATAATTTCCTCGCAAAATAAAAAGTATTATATTTTAATAGCAATATTTTGTCAATTATAATACTTTATCTATATTTATAGTATTATTTTTAAAGAAATCTTTTAAAGATTTTTTCTTTTCATCATCTAATTTTATAAATATTTTTTTAATTAATTTAAAATTTTTATCTCTATTATAAATTTCTAGACAAGTTCTCTCTAGAGAATAACTAAATACTTTATTATTTTCTTTAGTTAAAACTTCTACTTTATCTTTTTCAAAAGTATCTACATTAACATAATGAAATATTATATTTTTAGCTTTCTTTTTAAATCTATTTACATTATATCCTTGAGGTACAGTAACATGAATATTCTTATCTTCTTTATCTATATAATTATTTAGAAAAAGTGCAGATTCATAAGAAAAAATTAGTTTTTTAGTATTTAAACTAAGTAAATAATATATATCTAATACTTTATCATTTTTAGTATATATACCTTGTTTAACTCTTTTAATTTTTTCTTCTTTAGCCATTAAAGATAAAATATGTCTACTTATTCCCATACTTTCTGCTTGTTTAGTAGTTATAAAAGAATTGTTTTCAAGATATTCATTAATAATAATATTTTCTATTTGCATAATTATCTCTTTATTTGTCTTATATCATACTCCATTAAGTATTTAAACTCAAGAAAAAAAGTTACTTATGTAACTTATATTTCTTTTAACATATTATCTATATTCTTTAACTTTAAATCTAATTGTTCAAAATCAACTTCAACAGCTTGTTCTTCTTGATTAGTTTCTTTATACATATCTTTTAATTCTTTTACAAAATAAGTTCCTGTTTGATCTAAATCTTTAATAGCTATATCACTTACTTTAATAGTCTTTATTACATCATCTATTAAAGTAATTTTATCTTTATTACTAACAACTAAAGATTTAATAGTATTATGTTTATTAGTCTTAATAGTTCTAATTATTTTTATACCTTTATTAGTTCTTTTAGCTTCTTTTATATCTTCTAGTTTAAGACGTTTTAAAGTACCATTGTTAAACCCTATAACGATATAAGTTTCATCTTTAATACTATTACTACTTACTAGATAATCATCTTTATCTAATTTAATAGCTTTAACTCCTCTAGATTTTAAACCTAAAACTGGTATTTCTTCAGTAGAAAATTTTAATGCATAATTATTAAATGTATTTAATATAACTTCTTGTTCTGAATTATTAACATCTATTAGACTATCATTAGCTAATAACTTAATAGCAGTAAATGATTTAGAATATCTTTTAACTTCTAAGTCTTTAACATTTATTTTTTTAATCATACCTTTTTGAGTAGTTAATATAAGATATTTATCTTCTTTAAAATCATTAACTAAATATGTTGCTACTACTTTTTCATTAACTTCTAAAGTTATTATATTACTTATATGTTTACCTAATTCTTTATATGAATAATTTGGTATTTCATGAACTGGTAAATATAAATAATTACCTAAAGATGTAAAGATAATAAGTGTTGATAATGTTGTAGTTTTATAGATATTTAAATAATAATCATTATCTTTTAAACTAGTTTCTTCAGTAGCATTATAACTTCTAAAACTACTTCTTTTTATATATCCATCTTTTGTTATAGATACAACTACATCTTCTTCTTGAATCATATCTTTAGTATCTATTTTTATTTCTTGAACTTCTTCTTCTATAATAGTTCTTCTAGGATATCCAAATTCTTTTTTTATTCTCTTTAATTCTTCTATCATTACTTTTCTTAAAGTATCTTCTTCACTTAATATTTTATTAAGTGCTGCTATAGTTAAATTTAATTTTTTTAATTCTTCTTCTAATTCAACTACATCCGTATTAGTAAATTTATAAAGTTGTAACATAACGATAGTTTCTGCTTGATCTATAGAAAAATCAAATTCTTTAACTAAATTATTTTTAGCATCACTTTTATTTTTAGATGCTCTTATTACTTTAATAACTTCATCTAAAATAGATATACATTTTACTAATCCTTCTACTCTATGAAGCTTTATATTAGCATAATTTAAATCAAATTTAGTTCTTCTAATTACTACTTCTTTATAATGTGCTATATAAGCATCTAGCATTTCTACTAAAGATAATAACTTAGGAGTTCTATTAACTATTGCAACAGCATTATAATGAAATGTTGTTTGTAAATCAGTATTTTTATATAAATAATTTAAAATAAGTTCACTACTAGCATTAGCTTTTAATTCTATTACTATTCTTAATCCTTCTTTATCTGTTTCATCTCTTACTTCAGTAATTCCATCTACTACTTTATTAAGCCTTATAGTATCTATCTTTTTAACTAATAAAGCTTTATTAACTTCAAAAGGGATTTCAGTAATAATTATTTTATTTTTTTCTACTTCAACTTTAGCCTTTACTACTATTTTACCTTTTCCAGTTTTATATGCTTTTTTAATTTCTTCTATTCCACATGCTATCGCTCCTGTTGGAAAATCAGGACCTTTAATATATTTTAGTAAATCATCTATACTAGCATTTGGTTTTTCTATTTTTTTAATAGTTGCATCTATTACTTCAGATAAATTATGTGGAGAAATATTAGTAGCATAACCAGCTGAAATACCATTAGATCCATTTACTAATAAATTAGGATATTTAGCAGGTAAAACTGTAGGTTCTAAGTTAGAATCATCAAAAGTTAAAATCATTTCAACTGTATCTCTATCTAAATCTTTTAATAATTCTTCACTGATTTTAGAAAGTCTTGCTTCTGTATAACGATATGCTGCTGGTGGATCTCCATCTATTGAACCATTATTACCTTGCATATCAATATATAAAACATTTTGTTTCCAATCTTGACTCATTCTAGCCATTGCTTCATATATAGGAGTATCTCCATGAGGATGAAATTTTCCCATAACATTACCAACAGCTGTTGCAGATTTTTTATATGCTTTATCATATGTATTTTTATCTTTATACATTGAAAAAAGTATTCTTCTTTGTACAGGTTTTAAACCATCTCTTGCATCAGGTATTGCTCTATCTTGAATGATATATTTAGAATAAGCTCCAAATCTTTCTCCCATGATATCGGATAAGGAATATTCATATATTTTTTTAAGTACTTCTTGCATTATTTAAGATTCTCCTTTCCAAAATCATCTTCCATAGTAAAATCAACATTTTCTTCTATCCATGCTTTTCTAGGCTCAACATCTTCTCCCATCAAAACAGATATTCTTTTATCTGATAATAACTTATCTTCATTTACTACTTTAATTAAAGATCTAGTATCAACATTCATTGTAGTTTCAGCAAGTTCTGAAGAATTCATTTCCCCAAGCCCTTTATATCTTTGAATATTGATTACTTCATTTTTTTCTGACAATTCATTTTTCTCTTGATCAGTATATACATAAATACTCTTTTTATTAGAAAAAGTCATTTTATATAAAGGTGGCATAGCTATATAAAGTTTTCCATGATCTACTAAATCTTTCATAAAACGGTAGAAAAATGTTAATAAAAGACATTGGATGTGACTTCCATCAAAGTCAGCATCAGTCATTATGATTATCTTATCGTATTCCATTTCATTAACATCAAAGTTAGAACCATATCCTGCTCCTATAGTACTAATTATAGTAGCTATTTCTTCATTAGCTAAAATGTCTGCTTCTTTTGCTTTTTCTGTATTAATTATTTTTCCTCTTAATGGAAGTATTGCTTGATATTTTCTATCTCTTCCACCTTTCGCAGAACCTCCAGCCGAATTCCCTTCAACTAAAAATAGCTCTTTTTTAGTTTTATCTTTTGATTGAGCAGGTACTAATTTACCTGATAATGTAAGATTTTTCGATGAATTTTTACCTTTTCTTATATCTTCTCTAGCTTTCCTAGCTGCTTCTCTAGCTTGTTTACTTTTTTGTATTTTATCTATTAAAATACTAGCTATTTTATTATTTTCTTCCAAATAAAATGGTAATTTTTCACTAACTACTGTGTCAACACTACTTCTTGCTATAGGTGTTCCTAATTTAGATTTAGTTTGACTTTCAAATTGTAAGATGGATTCTGGTATCTTAACAGAAATAATAGCTGTTAAACCTTCTCTTACATCACTTCCTTCAAAAGTTTTATCTTTTGATTTTAATATATTATTCTTTTTTGCATAATCATTTAATATTCTGGTAAGTGCTGACTTAAATCCAAGTTCATGAGTTCCACCATCTACTGTTTTAACATTATTAACAAAAGATATGATATTTTCTGAATAATTATTAGTATATTGCATAGCTATTTCTACTTCTATATCATTTTTAGTACCACTAAAATATAAAGTATCACAAAGTGGTTCTAAATCTTCATCAATAAAGTTTACAAATTCTTTTAATCCATCATCATAGTGATATAAATTTTTCTTATCTCCATCTTCATCTATTACTTCTATAGTTATATTTTTGATTAAAAAAGCTACTTCTTGCATTCTTTCTGATATAGCAGTAAATGAAAACTTGGCATCTTTAAATATCTCTTTATCAGGCATAAAAGTAACTGTAGTACCTGTTCTATTTGTTTTATCAAGTTTAGTTAATGGAGATAATACTTTACCACCATTATTAAACTCTATTTCATATTTAAAACCATCTCTTTTTATTTCTACTTTTAAATAACTACTTAATGCATTAACTACTGATGCTCCAACTCCATGAAGCCCTCCACTAGTCTTATAACCACCTTCTTCAAACTTACCACCAGCATGAAGTATAGTGTAAATAACTTCTGGTGTAGATATACCAGAAGAATGCATACCAACAGGAACTCCTCTCCCATTATCAGATATAGTTAATGAATTATCTTTATGAATAATAATCTTAATATAATCACCATATCCATTAGATATTTCATCTATAGAGTTGTCTATTATTTCCCATGCTAAGTGATGAAGTCCTCTCTTATCTGTAGAACCTATATACATACCAGGTCTTTTTCTAACAGCATCAAGTCCTTCCATTATCTTTATAGAATTTTCATCATAACTATTATTCATATTAAATCTCCAAAGAAATTATAACATAATTATCAAATAAAAACATGTTAAGAAAAGGAAAAGAGAATTATTATTTTTTTATAATTCTCTTTTTAGCTTTTTCTAAATCATGCTTTTTAAGTTTTATTGCTGTAATATCATCCATAAGTCCTTTTCTAATAGTGTTATATTGTTCTTCATCTATTTCATCATGATTATACTTTTCTAGTAGTTCTACTAACTCTTCTTCTTTTCTTTTATAAGTATAATGTTCTTTTATCTCATCAACTTCTCTTATAAAAGCTTTATCAGTATAATCTCTATATGCAACATAAAAATCTCTATATTTTAAATAACTATCTATATTTTTACTATAGTATTTTTTAAGATATTTTTTTTCTTCTTCTATTTCTATATCTTCATCTTTTGACTTATTAAGTATATCTAATTTATTAATAGTTTCTATTAATTTTTTATTTCCAACATTATAAAATGATGATTCTTTATTTAAATAACTAACAAAATCTTCATTTTCTAATATTTCTTCTACTGATAATAATTTAGGTTCTACATCTTCATATATATCTTCTGTTAAATAAAAAATATCTTCATCATCAAATATAGCATGTCTTTTATAATAAGTATTATTTTTTTGACTAATTATAAAAAAATAACCATCTTCTTTTATATTTAAAACATCTCTTAAATTTTCTTCTGTATAAAATGATGTTATATTATCTAATAGTTCAATATTATATTTTTTCTTAGATTTACCTTTTTTAACCATACTAACTTCTTTTATAATACGATCATCTATGTTTATATACTTTAAACCTGTCATATCGCTATAAAATACTAAATTATATATATTTTGTGTCATATTCTTTCCTCTAAATTGATTTATATTATATCGTTTTGACAAAAAAAATCAAACAATGTAAGATTAAATTATGAAAAAATTATCAATTTTAATACCTGCATATAATGTAGAAAATTATATTGAAGAGTGTGTTAATAGTGTTTTAGATTTAGATACTAACTATGAAATAATAATTATTAATGATGGATCTACTGATAATACTTTAAAGATACTTAATAAATATAAAAAATATGAATACATAAAAATAATAAATCAAAAAAATATGGGAATATCTCGTACTAGAAATAATTTACTTAAAGAAGCTAAAGGTAAATATATTTTTTTTCTCGATTCTGATGATTTTATTAACAAAGAAAAATTAAAAGAACTACTTAAAAAACTTAATAATCAAGATTTAGTTTTATTTAATTATAATATTTATAATAATCTTACTAAAGAAACAAATAGTAATATTTTTCAAAAAGAATTTGAAAAAATGAGCGATGATAAAGAAGAATTTTTTAAAATTATATCTAAAAGAAATGATTTATACTTATGGACTTTTTTAATAAAAAGAGAATTAATTAATAAAGAAAAAATTGATTTCTTACCATATTTATTTGAAGATTTACAATTTTTAATCAATGTTATTTATTATTCTAAAACTTTAGAATTTATAAATTTAGATATAGTAAATTATAGAATAAATAGAGATAATCAAGTTACAACAATTCATAGTTACGATAATATATCTCATAGAATAATTATGTCAGATTTAACTATTAAACAAGTTAAAAATTATAAATTATCTAAAAAAATTAAAAAACTTTTATTTTCTAGAATTGCTAATATATACTATTCTGCAATTCCTTTAATAAAAGATAAATCTATTGAAGAACAAGAATTGTTAATTGATTTAATTA
>CAJPPJ010000013.1 GCA_905372515.1 uncultured Eubacteriales bacterium | reverse complement strand
ATTTAAAATATATTGACAAAAATTTAAAAAATGATAGTATAAGAACTGCCAATTAAGAAATTAATTGGTGCTAGTATCACACTAGCCAACCCCTTTTTATTCTTTTTTATGGAGCTGCCCTCAGGGGGGACAGCTCTCTTTTTTTATTATAATAAATATGATATAATATAGCGGATTTGAGGATTTAGAATGTTAGAAAAAATAAAGGGAATAGGTCCTAAAACTAAAGAATTACTTAATAAATTAAATATATATACAATTAATGATTTATTAACATATTATCCATTTAGATATGATTATTTAAGAAGAACAGATTTACTTAATTTAAAAGAAAATATATCTGATATAAAAATAGTAATGGATGGAAAAGTAGATTCAGTAGTAATTATGAATCATTTTAAAAAGATAAATAAGATAAGTTTTAGAATAGAAACTGTTTATGGTAAGATGGGAGTTATTCTTTTTAATAGAGCTTTTTTAAAAAATAATTTAAGAATAGGTACTAATATAGTAGTTATAGGTAAATATGATAAGAAAAATAATGTCTTAGTAGCAAGTGATATATTATTTAAGTCTTTAGGTAAAAAAGAAGAAATAATACCTGTTTATCATTTAACTAGTGGTATTACTTCTAATACTTTAAAAAGATTTATAAATGAAGCATTACTTAATTATAAAGATCAAGTTATTGATAATATACCTAAGTATTTAAATGATAAATATAACTTTGTTTCTAAAAAACTAGCACTTAGTATAGTTCATAATCCATCTGATAAAGAAAAATTAGAAGAAGTATTAAAAAGATTAAAATATGAAGAATTATTTGAATTTATGTTCAAAATTAATTATTTAAAATATAAAAGAAAAAAAGAAAACATCGGTATTAAAAGAGATGTAGATATTCAAAAGTTAGATAAAGTTATTAAGTCATTACCTTTTGAATTAACAGAAGATCAATTAAAAACCACTTACGATATAATTGAAGATTTATCTAGTGAAAAACAAATGAATAGAATTATTCAAGGAGATGTTGGTAGTGGTAAAACTATAGTTAGTTTTTTAGCAATTTATTATAATTTTTTATCAGGTTATCAATCTGCATTAATGGCACCTACTGAAATACTTGCAATACAGCATTATAACAACTTAAAAGAGCTTAATTTTGCTAAAAACTTAAGAATTGAATTATTAGTAGGTAAACTTAAAAAGAAAGAAAAAGAAGATATTTATAAAGCGATAGAAGCTGGAGATGTAGATGTAGTTATAGGAACACATGCTATTATTCAAGAAGCACTAAAATATCATAATTTAGGTTTAGTTATAACAGATGAACAACATAGATTTGGAGTTAATCAAAGAGCAAATCTTAAAAATAAAGGTAATTATCCAGATGTTTTATATATGAGTGCAACACCAATTCCTAGAACTTATGCTTTAACTATATATGGTGATATGGATATATCTTCAATTAAGAAGATGCCTAAAGGTAGAAAACCTGTAGAAACTATTATTAAGAGTGAAGAAGAAATGAAAGAAGTATTGGAGATGATGTATAAAGAATTAATAAATAATCATCAAATATATGTTATATCTCCTCTTATAGAAGAAAATGATAATAGTGATTTAAATGATGTAGAAAAAATAGAAAATAATATGAAAAAAGCATTTGGTTCTAAGTTTAATATAGGAGTTATGCATGGTAAGATGAAAAGTGCTGAAAAAGAACTTATTATGCAAGAATTTAAACAAAAGAAAATAGATATCTTAGTATCTACTACTGTTATTGAAGTAGGGGTAGATGTAGAAAATGCTACTATGATAGTTATATTTGATGCAGATAGATTTGGATTATCAACACTTCATCAATTAAGAGGAAGAGTAGGAAGAAGTTCTTTAGAATCTAAATGTATTTTAATAAGTAATACTGATAAAGAAAGACTTAATATTATGACTAAAACAACTGATGGATTTAAAATAAGTGAAGAAGATTTTAAACTAAGAGGATCTGGAGATTTATTTGGTACTAAACAAAGTGGAGATATGAGTTTTAAGTTAGCTAATTTAAAACAAGATTATAATTTATTAATAAATGCTAAAACTGATACAGAAGAATTTTTAAAGAATAAAAATCCAGAAGATATAGAATTAAAGCTAAGATTAATAAAAATGGTTAATGATAATTCTTAAAGTTATTGACATTAAGTTTTAAAATATATTATTATTAATGTGCATAGTAAAATACTATGCTGAGTTTATCATGAAATTATTGATGACTCAAACCCCCTGAAAGGAAGTCTTAGGACTTCCTATTTTTTTGTTTAATAAATAGGTTTAAATTATGTTATAATAATGAAAAGTTTATTCTTTAATTTTTATCGCTGATTTTGTTATTGTAGTGTAAAATACATTGTATTTCTTTATCGTTGGATGATAGTTCGTTTATTACATAAATGCTATCTTTTGGTATATCCGATTTCATTAATAGAGTATTATGAGTAGTTAAAATTAACTGACTATTGATATCATTATTTAATGAAGTAATTAAGCTTTTAACTAACAAATCATGAATACCGGTATCAAATTCATCAATAATAGCAACTGAACCTTTTACTGCAACAAGCATAAAAGGGAGTTGTTGGATAATTGATTGTGTACTCGTAGATTCTAAGGAAAAATCGATATCACGAATTTTACCAGCAATTTTCTTAGAAAGTATCAATGAATAATTAATTTCTTCATCTGCAATATTTTTTTATAAAATCCTTTCTTTATATCTCGATTTGTAAGAGTAAAAAAATCAGTAAGCATTTTTTCAGTTTTATCTAAAATATTTTCATCAGAAACTAGAATAGAACCACTTTCGTATTCTCCAAGAATTTCTTTTGGAAGATCAATGATTCCACGTTCTTGACGACTACCAAATTTAATTTTGCAAGAAATTCTTGAGATAAACTTCAAGAAATCATCGAAATTATCTGAAATTTGATCACGAATAAATTTATCGGATTTATCGTTTACTTCGTGCAAAAGGATAGAAAGAAAAGAATGCTTCCACCAAAATTTTAGACAAGATGTTTTAATTTCTGTATAGGTGTTTTTATCTAAAAATATTTTTTCGTTGATAGAGGATTTATTTTCAGAAATATCAAAATAAATGCCCCTTTTTTTGTTAATGTAAATTCAAGTTTTTCATGAATTATTTGATTATTATTTGTTTCTAATAAATATCTCCCTCTTTTCCCGTTGATGTTAAAGCCAAATTCCAAAAGCATATGTTCTTCTGAAGAAACGGTTTTGTTTTCTTTGATGATAGTTTCTATATCTTTATATCTGGAACGTAAATATTTTTTGAATTCTTCTTTGTTATTTAAACTGTTTTCATCAAAAAGAAGCGATTTAATTAAATCCCTGACATCCATTGTTCTTAGAGTTTCGGATAAAGTAAAAAATGCCGAAGCAATATTAGATTTCCCTATCCCATTTTCTCCATAAATAAGTATTAGTTTTTTGGGATTATTTTGTCTATCTAACATATTAAATTCAATATCACTAAAGGATTTGAAGTTTTTGAGTTTTATATATTCAAACATAACGCTAACTTCCACGTTAACAATAGCATAAAAAAATAAAAATAAACACATTTAGCTTAATTATTCGTAAAAAATACGAGTAAACGACACTAATAATTGAAAAAAGACTTAAAAATATGCTATACTCATTTTATTAGCAATCGGAACGATTGAGTGCCAACGAAAGGAGTCGTTGAATGGAAAAAAATAAAAAATTATCAACTAATAGAGGAAAGGATCCTTCGCAATTAACTAAACTTATGCTTTGTGCTAATGCGGGAGGAAGATGTCAATTTGAAGGTTGTAATAAAAAACTATTTGTGGATGGAGTTACTTTAAGTGAAGTTAATAATTCTAACATAGCACATATTGTCGCTTCATCACCAGATGGACCACGTGGCAATAAAGATTCTTATGAATTATCAAATAAGCTTGAAAATTTAATGTTAATGTGCCAAGAACACCATAAACTTATAGATGATAATCCTGAACAGTACACAGTTCAAAAACTAAAAAACATGAAAAATCATCAAGAACAAAAAATTGAATATATATTGGATGGTATGGATTATCCTAAGTCAGAAATAATAATTTTTGAAAGTCCAATTAAAAATATAACAGATGTGAAGGTTAATTATAAACAGGCTGTTGAAGCAATTCGTTCTGAATTTAACAATCCAGCTTCAAGTCATGGAACAATCATAAGGGTACAGAATTTTGAAAATTATAGAAGCTCTAGCTATTGGACAAATATCGAAAGAGAATTAAAGTATCAAGTAGAGCATCAGATAGAATTAATTTATAAATATACACACGATTTACAGTTATCAATTTTTCCTATAGCACCGATACCTTTAATAATTAAATTGGGAAATTTATTAGGAGATAAAAGGAAAATAGATATTTTTCAAAAAACAAGAACGCCTGATACATGGATATGGCAATCAAAGGAATTGACGAATGAGTTCAAAGTAAAAAAAATATCGTTAAAACAAGGTTGTGAAGTAGCATTAATATTATCTTTAACAGCAGAAATAGATATTTCAAGAATAACAAATGTCATTGATGTAGATACTATTTATATAATAAAATCAGAACGAACAGGTGTAGATTGCATTAGAAGTATGCTAGACTTGAAAGCTTTTTGGCAGAAATATCAGGCTGTCTGTGATCAAATCAAAAATGTAGATGGATGTTTGGAAATTAAGTTATTTCCGGCTGTTCCTGTTGCAGCAGCTTTTGAAATTGGAAGAAGGTATATGCCTGAAGCGTTTCCTAAAATATATATTTTTGATGAATGTGATGGATTTTTTGAAACTATAACGATTGGAGGAAAATGTGATGAATGAGAAAGAACAACAATTGAATTTGATTTTAACTAAGATTGTTAAAGAAATTAGTATAACCACAACTATGTTAGATAAAGCTACAAAAAGTTATGAAGCTGTCGGAACATGGCTTGGTGATGGAATCGAAT
Source organism: uncultured Eubacteriales bacterium (assembly GCA_905372515.1). Classification (GTDB taxonomy): domain Bacteria; phylum Bacillota_I; class Bacilli_A; order RF39; family UBA660; genus CAJPPJ01. Next base: position 12,502 of record CAJPPJ010000013.1, on the reverse strand, counting down.
ATGATGTCCGTATTACTCCACAAGGTTCGATGAATTTAGGAATTACTAACAAACCTGTTTCTGATAAAGATGATTATGATATAGATTTAGTTTGCTTATTAGAAAATGGAAAAAAACTAGAGGCAAAAGTAATTAAAAATATTGTTGGTAATAGGTTAAAAGAAAATGAAACTTATCGTAAAAAATTACAGAGGAGGGTGAAGGTAAACGTTGTTGGAAAATGCAATATGATGAATTTCATATGGATATTCTTCCGTGTGTTCCGAAATCAAATTATATAGAGCCATATTTAACGGATATTCGTTTAACACATAAGATATCAGCATCTTGTTATGAGGATCGATACAGTAACCCATATGGATATCGAAAATGGTTTGAATCACGTATGGCAGATGTTTTAAAAGAAGAGAAAAAAGCATTTGCGGCTGAAAATAAATTAGAAATTGAAAATGTTCCTACATACAGAGTTAAAACACCGTTGCAAATGGCAATTCAGCTCTTAAAAAGGCATCGAGACATCTATTTTAAAAATAATGACGATAATGCACCAATTTCTATAATCATAACCACCTTAGCGGCGAGAGCATACAACGGAGAAAAAAATGTTTATGAAGCTTTATGCAACATATTAAATCATATGCATGAATATATTGAGAGAAAGGATGGAGTGTATTGGGTTAAAAATCCTGTGATGGAAGAGGAAAATTTTGCTGATAAGTGGGAATTATATCCGAAAAGAAAAGATAATTTTTACAAATGGTTATGCAAAGCAAAAGAAGACCTTATCAGCAATCCATTAGCTGCGGTAGGTATTGATTTGCTTGGCGAAATATTTAAAGAATCACTAGGTGAAGCTCCGGTTAGTAGAGCTTTTCATAGTTATGCCGATGATATGTTAAGTGCAAGAAAAAAAGGAACACTGTATTCGGTTGGTTTAACAAGCGGATTAACAACAAAAGTAACATCTAAAGCAACACAAGTGAAAGAACCTACCTTCTTTGGCAAATAAGTATTATAGGAACAATAAATTAACTTTATCAGTACAAGGATTATTATTGAAGTCTAAGTATCCCGAATCAAAAATATCTGTTAAGAATAATCGATTGATTTGGTATGGAGAAATTAAACCAACAGCATTATCTCGTCTTTATAAGATTAAGATAATATGTGAAAGAGGAAATAAACCAAAAGTATTTTTGTATGGAAACCATATTGAAGGGATAGAAAGAACGGATTTTCCTCATAAGTATCATAAAGATGAAATAAAACAAGAAGTGCAATTATGTTTAAATATGCCTTATGAGTTTAACTATTCTCTTCGTATAATTGATACGATAATTCCTTGGACTCAGGAATGGTTGTACTTTTATGAAATTTGGTTATTAACAGGTGAATGGCTTGGAGGGGGTCATACTCCTTAATAAAATTTTTGATAAATAGTTCTACTATGATAAAAAATCGTAGAAATACTATTTATTCTTGACATTCAGTAAGGGAGATGTTTTATAAACATAACTGCCAAATAGCGAGGACTTTGATGTTGTCAGTTATGAAAATGGAGAAACTTTCAAGAATTTGGGGTAAATAAAAAGAAGCTCAGCGGTTGATGTTTAAATACATCGCTGTCTGAGCTTCTTTTCATTCGTAAGGTATATTATCATAGTCCTTTAAGTCATCTTTCAGGAACTTGGATTTACGAATATACATTGGGTTAAGCATTTAGTACAAATTGAGTCTAAAATTACAGATATTAATGAAGCTTTAGAAAAAGATTTAAAGAAAAGATTAAAGGAAAGTTTTGGAGTAGATTTAACAGCTATAGATGTTAGTGTAATTGAAGTAGATAAGACTAGTGATGGATATAGACATCTAATTCAAGTTACTAAAAATATTACTAGTCAAATTATTCAAGCAGAAGCAGCAAAAATTAAAGATATATCTTATAAACAAAGAATTGAAATAGAAGACTATGAAGAAAATCTTCGTATTAATCGTGAAGAAGGTCAATACGCTGTTCATAAACAAACTCAAACAGAAAATATGGCAGCTTTCCAAGTAGAAAAACAAGCAGAAGTTGGTATAGCAGGAGCAGAAGCTTTAGGACATATGGGAGAAAATGGAGCTGGTAATGTTAACTTAGGTGGATCATCAAATGGATTTAATCCAGCTGCAATGATGGCTAGTATGGCTGTAGGTAATGTTGTAGGACAAAATATTGCAGGTTCAATGAGTGGTATAATGAATCCTAGTCAAAATACTGTTAATGCAACTAAAGTAGATCCATATGAAGAAATAAAAAAATTAAAGACATTACTTGATGAAGGTATTATTACTGAAGAAGAGTTTAATAAAAAGAAAAAAGAATTACTTGGATTATGATAAAAAAGCGATTATTCGCTTTTTTATTTTATATTCTTGTGTGTTATAATCTAATTAATATATTTCTTTTTAAAAGTAGGGGATAATTATGGAAATTGATATTATTGGAAAATACGATTGTGATAACTTTGAGAATAGAATTAATGAAAAATTAGAAGATGAAATAATCAATAAAATTATTGATAAAAATATAAATAATTTTCAACATCAAATAATAAAAAGAGGGGAAGATTATTATAAGGCTGGAAATGTTAGTCAAGTTATTAAAAATAAAAATACCTTTATAGCTAAAGTAGAAGGAACTGATTATTATGAAGTTAAAATAACTATTGATAAAGATTCTAAAAATTTAAGTTGTAACTGTACATGCCCATGTGAATTTTCATGTAAACATGAATATGCAGTATTATTAGCAATTAAAAACAAGAAATATATAGAAAAAGAATTAAAAGAAGAGATTGTTAAAAATAATATTACCTTAAATGAATTGATTCAAAATATACCTGCTGCTGAATTAAAACAATATATATTGAAAAAAATATTTAATAAAAATTTTTCTGATTATATAGTTTTAGATTTTAATGATTTTGAAGTAGATTTTTTGAAGTATTTACCATCTCAATCTTATGAATATTATTATAATAATTTATATAATTATGTAATGATTAATGATGAAATAAGATTTGATTGTAAATATATAATTAAAGATTTAATAAATAGTGAAAAATATGAAGAAGCATTTTTTATTATTAAAGCTTTTATAGAAGTAGCAAATGATACTAAACATTTAAAAAAAATTGAGATATTGATTAGTAAATATTCAGAAATTGCATTATTTTTAAGAATAATTTTTAGAAAATCTAATGATATTTTAAAAAATAATATAAAAGATTGGTTAGATAAAATAACAAGAAATAATTATTATGATAGTGTATATCTTGAAGATATGATATTAAATATTTAAGAAAATATTATGATAAATAAAGATTTAAAAGCTTATATAGAGAACAGCATATTTAAAGAATATTCTAAAAATGAAGAAGCTCATGGACTAAATCATATAAAATTTGTAATAAAAAGAAGTTTAGATTTATCAAAAGATAAAGATCTTGATATAAATATGATTTATACTATAGCAGCATATCATGATATAGGTCATCATATAGATGCTAAGAATCATGAAGTAGTATCTGCTAAACTTATGATGGAAGATAAAAAATTAAAAGAATTTTTTAATGAAGAAGAGTTAAAAATAATAAAAGAAGCAATAGAAGATCATAGAGCTTCATTAAAAAGCGAACCTAGAAGTATTTATGGTAAAATCGTTTCTTCAGCGGATAGAGAAACTGATGTAAAAGAAACATTAAAAAGAGCATATTTATATACAAAAAAACATTATTCAGATATGACTAATAAACAAGTTATAGAAAATGTTTATGAACATTTAAAAGATAAATATGGAGAAAAAGGTTATGCAAACTTTTTCTTAGAAGATGAAAAATATGAAAAGTATTTAAAAGAATTAAGGAAACTTTTAAATAATAAAGAAGAGTTTATTAAATATTTAAAAAAAATAATTGAAGAAATAGCATAAGGTTGATTAATATGAAAAAAAGAGCATTTATAATAATTTTAATATTATTTTCATTTTTAATAGTAAATGCAAATATAATTTGTAATGATGGAAGTGTTAGTAAAAGTTGTAAGACTTGTCATAAGGGGTGTTGTTCAAAACATGGTGGTTGTTCTAATAATATTCAAAGAATCCCAAGAAATAACTATACAGAACCAAAAGATAATGCTGTAGAAAAAAATAATAATGAATCTAAAGCAGAAGAAAAAACTTCTCAACCTAAACAAGAAAATACTAAGATTATTAATACAAATTCTAATAGCAAACCTACCAATACTACTACAGATAAAAAAGAAAAACCAAATTATTTAGCTAGTTTTTTAGTATTATTAGGGGGTATATTCGGAGTTAGAGCATTGATAAAAAGAAAGTAACTAAAAGTTACTTTTTTATTGCATTATTTTTTAAATAAGTTATAATGCTAATAGTAATCATTACTATTAAGGAAGTTTATGAGAAACACAAAACAAAAAGATTTAATACTTAATATAGTTCAAAATAGTTATGAACATTTAGATGCTTATGAAATATATGAAGAAGCTAAAAAAAGTATAAATAATATAAGTTTAGGAACAGTATATAGAGTATTAAAGACATTAGAAGATACTAATAAAATAAAGAAATTGAAAGTAAATGAAATGTATAGATATGATGGATTTACTAAAAAACATCATCATTTTATATGTAATAAATGTAATAAAATAATAGATATAGATGATACATTTGACTTAAAATTTAATTTAAAAAACTTAGAAGTAGATGATTATGAAATAATATTCACAGGACTTTGTGAAGAATGTAGAAAGGATAAAAAATAATGATAGAAGAACAAAAAATATATTCAATGCCTAAAATAGGAGATAAGGCACCTAGCTTTAAAGCTAAAACAACACAAGGAGAAATTAATTTTCCAGAAGATTACAAAGGGAAATGGGTAATACTATTTTCACATCCTGCTGATTTTACACCAGTATGTACAACAGAATTTATGACTTTTGCTAGTATGCAAGATGAATTTAAAGAATTAAATACAGAATTAATTGGTTTATCAGTAGATAGTTTATATGCACATATTGCATGGCTTAGAACAATAAAAGAAAAAATTAAATGGAATGGTTTAGAAGATGTAGAAGTTAAATTTCCTGTAATAGAAGACATAACTATGGAAGTTGCAAATAAATATGGAATGATTTCACCTACACAATCTAATACTCAAGCAGTAAGAGCAGTATTCTTTATAGATCCAGAAGGTATGATAAAAACAATAATGTATTATCCATCATCACTTGGAAGAAACTTTGATGAAATAAAAAGAGTTTTACAAGGACTTCAAAAATCAGAAAAAGATAGTGTAGCATTACCTGCAAATTGGAGACCAGGAGATGATGTTATAATACCACCAGCAGGATCATGTGGAGTAGCAAAAGATAGAGTAGAAAATACTCCAGAAGATACATATTGTTTAGATTGGTTCTTATGTTTTAAAAAAGAAAAATAAAGATTAGAAAATTTCTAATCTTTTCTTTTTTGTTATATAATATTTATTAGAAACAGAGGGTGTTATGTTAACAGTAAGTCATTTTTTAATATTAAATTCTTTAATATATATAGAGCAATTTGAATCAAAAAAATATACTAATAAACTTATTGGTAAATCAGTATATGATTTTGCTATTAATTATGAATATTCTTCAAAATATCCATATTTTCCTGCTGAAATAAATGAAGAAGAGTTTTATTCTTTAATAGAAAGTATAAAAGTAGAAAAAAATATTTTTGAAAATGGATATTTTTGAAATATAGAAAATAGTTTAACTGGTAATAAAAATTGTACTGAAAATCTTGTTAATATGACTTTAAAATATAAAAATAATTTAGTATTTGTGTTTAAAGGTACTAGTGGAACTTACGAATGGGTAGATAATGTTAGGGGTACTTATGTTGCTGATACTAAAAGACAAGTAAAAGCTTTACAATATTTTGATAAAATGTATAAATTATATGCTGATTCAGTTGATAAAATATATATTACAGGACATTCTAAAGGTGGAAATAAAGCTCAATATATTGGAGTATTAAGAGGACAAGATCCTAAGATAAAACATATTTATTCTTTTGATGGTCAAGGATTTAGTGACTTGTTTTTTGATAAATATAAAGATTTAATTCAAAAAAATAAAAAGAAAATAACTAGTATTAGTAATGAGAATGATTTTGTAAATATCTTAATGAAACTAGCAGCAGGAAATAAAATATATATTAAATCTAAAACTACTAAAGGAAAAGATAAAGATAAAATAGCACAGATGACTCATCTTTTTGGTGGATGGCATTCTCCTTATTCGATGCTTATTTTAAAAGATAATAAATTACATATAAATGAAGAAACTAATCAAAGTGAAGTTATGAAAACAGTTGGTGATTTATTTAGATATTATTCTAAAAAGATGAGTTTTGAAGATAATAGATATTTTTGTTATAAGTTAGCTAGAAGTAGAATGAGTGTAGAATATGATAATGATGAATATTTTAATAAAGAACCTAAAGATTTCTTTAAAAGATTTATTCAAATAAATAAAGATTATGAAAAAGAAACAAAAGATTTTAAATGGTTTAAATTTTTTATTAAAACAAGACCAGTTATAAAAGAAATGATTAAAATAATAGCATCTAAAACAGATGAGTAAGTATGGTATAATTAGAGTATGAATGAATATTTATTTATAGGAAAAATAGTTGGAACTCATGGTATTAAAGGCGAGTTGAAATTAAAAGTTGAATATGCAGGTATTAAAGAGTTACTTAAACCTAATACTAATTTATATTTAACTTCTAAGTATTTAAAAAAGACAATTGTAAAAATTAGGTATCATAAAAGAAATCATCTAGTACTTTTTAATGATGTAGATAATATCAATCAAGTATTAACTTTAGTAGGTAGTGATGTTTATTTAAAAAAAGATGAAATAAAAGATGTATTTCATACTAAAGATACATTATTAGGATTAAAAGTATTATATAAGAGTAAACTTTTAGGTTATGTTACTAATTTGCTTACTACAGGAGAAGAAAATCAACTATTAGAAATAGATAGTAAGATATTAATTCCATTTCAAAAAATGTTTATTAAAAAAATTGATTATGAAGAAAAAGAAATACTTTTAGATATGGTAGAAGGTTTGATATGAGAATAGATATACTTACATTATTTAAAGAACAGTTTAATGGATTTTTAGAAACTTCTATTATTAAAAGAGCAATAGATAAAAAACAAGTAGAAATTAATTTAATAGATATTAGAGATTTTGTTCAAAATAAGCATAAACAAGTAGATGATACAGTTTATGGTGGTGGATCAGGTATGGTTATAATGGTAGAACCTGTTGTGCTTGCTCTTGAATCAGTTAAAACAAAAGATTCTAAAGTTATACTTTTAACTCCATCTGGAGAAGTTTATAATCAAGAAAAAGCAATATCTTTATCTAAAGAAAAACATTTAATAATAATATGTGGTCACTATGAAGGAATAGATGAAAGAATTAAACATTTTGTTGATATGGAAATAAGTATAGGAGATTTTGTTTTAACAGGAGGAGAAATTCCTAGTATGGTAGTTGTTGATTCCATAACTAGATTACTCGATGGAGTTATAACAAAAGAAAGTTTAGAATCAGAAAGTTTTAATGATAATTTACTTGATTATCCAGTATATACTAAACCTAGAAATTTTAGAGGTTATGAAGTACCAGAAGTACTAGTTAGTGGTAATCATGAACGTATTAAAGAATATAGACAAGAAGAGAGAATAAAAAGGACTAATGAAAGAAGAAAGGATTTAATAGATAATGTTAAGTAAAAAAGAATCAAAAAAATTTGTTAAATCTAATATAAATTTATCTAAGTTAGATGGAACAGTCCTTAGTATGAGAAAGTATGGTATCACTAAACTTAATTTAGTTGATAAAAAGTTAATATCTTCAGTTGTCAAAAATGTTGCAAATAAAAAGTTTTTAAAGATATTTAAAGATGTAGTAGAGGATGATATCGATATAAATCAAACTATTAAAATATTAGAAGAAGTAAAAAAATTAGAACAAGATTTAATAGCAAAAAAAGATTATATTGATGTAGATGAATTTGTTAAATTTAGAAATCAATTAAAGAAGATAAAAGATTTATTATCTAAAAAATATAATTATGAAAAAATAGAAAAAAATAAGAATGAACTAGAAGAAATATTGTTTTTTTTAAGACAAGAGAAAGAAAAAGAAGACAATAAAGAAAAAGAAGAAACAGAAACTAAAGGGAAAAACAGGTAATGAAAAGGAATAAAAGTATTTGGGATAAATATTATACTAAAGAGGAAAAAAATTATAAATTTCCAGATATTAGTATGTATGATTTATTAAAAAAGAATAATTATAATAGAGAAAAGAAAATAGCTCTTAATTACTTTGATAATAAGTTAACTTTTTCTACTTTTTTTAGTGAAATAGATAAAGTAGCAAAAGCTTTTTCATCTATAGGAGTAACAGAAGGTGATGTAGTAACACTTATAATGCCTAATACTCCAGAATGTGTTATAGCTGTTTTAGCATTAAATAAAATAGGTGCTATAGCAAATATGGTTCATCCTTTAAGTGCGGAAGAAGAAATAAAATTTTTTATAAATGATACATCTTCAAAAGTTGTTCTTACTATAGATATTTGTGTTGAAAAGATAATGAATATTATAGAACAAACTAAAGTTTATAAAGTAATTATTACATCAGCCTCAGATTCTATGCCTTTTTTACTTGGTTTAGGATATGAAATATTAGAAGGATGGAAAATACCAAGACCTAAATCTGATGGATTTTATATGAGTTATAAAGAATTCGTTAGAAATGGATTAAACTGTGTTCAACAAGAAATTAAAATATATGGAAAAGATCAAAGAGCAGTTATAATGCATTCTGGTGGTACTACAGGAACTCCAAAATCTATAGTTTTAACTAATGGTAATTTCACAGCCTTAGCACTTCAAATTGGTATGAAGTTTAGATTTGATTCTGAAATAGTACTTGGAATACTTCCAACTTTTCATGCTTTTGGTCTTGGAGTTACAATATATGGACCACTTGCTATGGGATTTGAAGTAGTACTAATTCCTAAATTTAATATTAAAGAATTTCCTAAGATGTTGAGTAAATATAAACCAACTATAATACCTGGTGTACCTACACTTTTTGAGGCTATGTTAAAAGCTAAAAAAATGAATAAAAGTAATATATCTCAAATTAAGTTTTTAATTAGTGGAGGAGATGATATTTCAGATTCACTTGCTGACGATATAATTAAATTTTTAAGAAAAAATGGTAGTTTTGGTAAGTTAGAAAAAGGTTATGGATTAACTGAATCTTGTGCAGCGGTTATAGCAACTCTTGATGTTGAAGATAAACATTCTAATATTGGTATTCCATTTCCAGGAAATGATGTATGCTTTGTAAAACCTAATACAGTAGAAGAAGTAGAAGTAGGTGAAGAAGGAGAAATTTGTATATCTGGACCTACTATTATGGAAGGTTACTTAAATAATGAAAAAGAAAATAAAGAAACTTTACAACTTCATGAAGATGGTAAAATATGGCTTCATACTGGAGATTTAGGTAAAGTTGATGAAAATGGAATAATATATTATGTTCAAAGATTAAAAAGAATGATTATTTCTTCAGGATTTAATGTATATCCTTCACAAATAGAAAAAGTATTAAGAAGTGATCCGAGGGTTGAATCATGTGTAGTTGTAGGACAACCTCATCCTTACAAAGTAGAAGTACCAGTAGCATATATTGTTTTAAAACCAGATGTTAAAAAAGATTCTAAGTTGAAAAAAGAATTAAAAGCATTATGTGTAAAGAATTTAGCAAGACATTCAATACCATCTAAATTTGAATTTAAAGAAGAACTTCCAAAGACATTAATGGGTAAAATTGATTTTAAATCTTTACAAAAGAAAAAAGGTAATAAATAATGCAAGAATTTTATGAATTAAATAAAGATTTAGAATATAAAAAATTCAATGAAAGAATAATACCTACAAAGTATGAAATTATAGGTATTAGAACACCTATTATAAAAAAATATGTTAAATCTTTAAAAAAATATATTAAGACTAAAAGAAAATATTATGAAGATTTCTTGATAGAGATTTATAGTCTTAATTATTTAGATGATAAAGAAAAAATAAATATATTAAAAGATATATTAGATTATTATGATAATTGGGGACTTGTAGATTTTACTATTTCAAATTTAAAATTTAAAGATATAAATGTATTAAAAGACTTTTTAGAAACAATAAAAACAAGTGATAAAGAATTTACTATTCGTTATTATTTAGGTTGTCTTATGAAATATTATTTAGATAGTTCTTTTGATATAGTTAAAACATATGAAAATACTAGCTTTTACTATGTTGATATGATGGTAGCGTGGTATTATCAAAATTATTATTTTAAAGTAGATAAAGAAGTTATAGATAAACATTTATTAGAAATAGATAATAAAATAAAAGATTATACTATTAGAAAAATAAAAGATTCTTTAAGAGAAAGGAAAAGTAAATGAAAATAACTATTCTTGGTGCTGGAGCTTTTGGTTTAGCTCTTGCTAGTATATTTAAAGAAAATAAAAATAGTGTTACAGTTTGGTCAAGATTTGAAGAAGAAGTTATACTTTTGAGAAAAAATAATACTAATGAAAAAATAAAAAATATAAAATTACCTGAAGATATAAAATATACAAGTGATTTAAATTTAGCAATAGAAAATAGTGAAATTGTAGTAATAGCAATACCTGCACAATTTGTTGATAATTTAGTAAAACAATTAAAACCTATTGTTAAAAAACAATATATTTTAATAGCAAGTAAAGGTATAGAAAATGATACTTTTTCCTTCTTAGAAGAAGTAGTTAGAAGAGGTATAAACACTAGAAAAATAGCTGTTATTTCAGGACCTACTTTTGCAGTAGATATAGCTAATAAATATCCAGTAGGTTTTACATTAGCATCTAGATCTTGGATGACTAGAGAAGTAATTAAGAAAACGCTTGTCAATTCACATGTAAAAGTAAGAGCGAGTAGAGATGTAGTAGGTGTGGAAGTTTGTGGATCAATAAAAAATGTAATATCTATAGCAGCAGGTATGATAGAAGGGATGAACTATCCTGAAAGTACTAAAGCTATGTTTATTACTGAAAGTTTGCATGATTTAAAAAATTTAATTAAAGCTTTAGGTGGTAATAAAAAAACAATTTTAACTTTTGCAGGATTTGGAGATTTACTAATGACTGCTACTAGTACTAAAAGTAGAAATTTTACTTTTGGAAAAATGTTAGGTGAAAATAAATCTAAAGAAGAAATAGAAAAATATAGAAAAGAAACTACTATAGAAGGTTTATATACATTAGAATCAATTTATAAGTTAATAAAAAAGAAAAAAGTTTATATGCCAATTATATATCTTATTAAAGATATAGTAGATGGTAAAAAAGAAGCTAAATGTTTAATAGATTTACTGACAAGTGATAGAGTATTTAAATAGATATCAATTTATATTGATATCTTTTTTTAGGAAAAGTATAAAAATAATTTAATAACTATGTGAAAGGAATATAGTTATGAGTGTAAAAGATTATTTCTTTTATCATAAAAAGAAATTTATAACAGTAATTTTATTTATTATTATTTTATTAGGTGGATTTGTTTTATATAAAGTTTATGCTAAAGAATTAAATTATAGTAAAGAAATAGAAAAAAAGGTTGAAAGAAAGGAAAAAATAGTAAAGAAAAAAGAAGATAAGGAAGAAAAAATAGAAAATAAAGAAGAATATGTTGTAGATATTAAAGGTGAAGTTTTACATCCTGGAATTTATAGTGCTAGTAAGAATGATAGAGTAATAGATATTATAAAGAAAGCAGGAGGTTTAAAATCTACAGCAGATACTTATTATCTTAATTTAAGTCAAAAAGTAACTGATCAAATGGTTATTAGAGTTCATTCTCGATATGAAGTTAATTTAACAAAACAATTAGAATTAAAGGAAAAAGAAAAAAGATTAGAAATTAAAAATAAAATATGTAGATAGAAAAGCACCAAAAGAAAAAGAAGAAATAGTAGAAAAGAAAAAAGTATCTATTAATACTGCGAGTAAAGAAGAATTAAAAACAGTTAGTTATATAACAGAAAATATAGCTAATTTAATTATTGAAAGAAGAAGTAAAAATCCTTTTAAAAATATAGAAGAACTATTAGAAATAAAAGGTATAAAGGAAAATACTCTTGCTAAAATTAAGGAAAATATTACTTTGTAATTATCTTTATATAATTATTATATTTTTAATACTTGTGTTAACTTTTATAAGAATAAAATTTGTAAAAGAACAAGAAAATCTTAATAATAAAACTATATTTATAATAGAAGAATATCTTAATAATAAAACTATAT
>CAJPPJ010000012.1 GCA_905372515.1 uncultured Eubacteriales bacterium | reverse complement strand
TTTTTATATTTTTTAAACTTTCTTCAAAAAATGACAATAATTTTGGCTTTTTATCCAAAATATAATACGATTGTGGAACTACAAAATTAGGAAAAAATTTTTTTATTTCTTCTAAAGATATTTCTTTAATAACATTTATTGATTCAATTGGAATTGCATATCCAATATTATTATATAAATATTTTATCATTTCATTATAACAACCAGGTTCTTCTTTTTCTGCTATTTTTGCTATTTGTTTTGCATTACCAATAATTGGCATTCCAAATGTTATTTTAGCTACAATACTCTTTTTAGTTTTGGATATATATACATAAGCATAACTTTTTTCTTTTAAGTATCTACTTCTATATTCATACTTTTTTGAGCCATCTAAAATTTTATTATAATATTCTTCTCTTAGACTTATTAAAACTGTTTTTATATTTTCATCTAAAAAAGACATTTGATATAACATTTTTTACTTGCTCCTTTTCTTAATTAAAATTTTTAAATTTATTTGATCAATATTTTTAATTATTTTTTGAAGTTTTTCTTTGAGATTAATTGTTTAGTATCAATAGTTAAATAGTTTTAATAAAAATGTAAATCCCACCTTTGATTTTCATTTTTATTTTCATTATCAATATAAATCATTTCATTAACTTTATCATCATTAAATACTTTTAAAAGCTTTTCAAAATCATCTGCTAATTTTTTATTTTTCAACTCCTCTTCATCAATCCAATAAACTTTTCCCTCAGGTGTTTCAGATAGTAATTTTCCTTCATAATCATCTGATATAAATAAAATAATTAAATTTCTTTCATTTGTCTTTTTATCATACCAATCTTTAATCCCACATATTTTTATTTTATTTAATTTTAAGCCTGTTTCTTCTAATATTTCTCTTTTTACTGATAAAACTATACTTTCACCAGGTTTAATCTTTCCACCTGGAAAGGCAATTCCTTGCCAACTTTTTACTCTTTCTTGAACCAATACTTTTCCAGTCTGATGATTAACAATTTTGCACATATTCATTAATTTTATACTTTCCATTTTTCCTCCTTTAATAAAAAAATTTTGGGAACAAAAACCCAAAATTTTTAATAACGAATTTAATTTGAAAAAATTTTTTTAACATAAATATTTCCTCATATAAATTATTAAATATGTTAACAAATAAAAAAATTAAAGTCAATTATATCATTTTTTATCTTTTTTTATATCTTATTTTAACGATCTTATTTTTTTCAATAAAATCAAGTTCTTCTTTTAATTTTTTCATTTCCTTTTTTAAATATTTAAGTCTTTCCTTTTTATTCATATTTTCCATCTTTTCAATCATTTCATTAAATCTTATCATAATCCCCCCTAAATCATTAGATTATTATACCACAAATTATAAAAAAATCAAGATTAATAAAAATAACAAGATATATGAATCTTGTTATTTTATAATACTTTCTTTAAAATACCATTTATTATTTATCTTATTAAACTTATAAGTAATAGTACTTCCACTATCTATTACATCATCTGTTATTAACTCTGTTCCAACATATTCTTTTAATAAGATATCTTTTTTATAATTTTTATATATTTTAAATTTATAATTATTATTACCTAAAGAAGTTGTTTCTATTACTACAAATTTTTCTTTATAAATTATCTCTTCTTTATTATTTATACTTTTATAACCACCTGTTATATACTTAGTTACTACTTCATTAAACTTATTTTTAACTTGATTAATTTCTTCATATATAGCTTTAAATAAATAATTATCATTTTCATAGATTATATCTAAATATACTCCTAATCTATCTAAATAAATACTTTTAAAACTTCTCTTAGGATAATCTTTTAAATTAAAAATACTTTTTATTTTATCTTGAATAAGTGGTGTTGGTATTTTAGTAGATAATTGTTTTCTATCAAAATCATCTTTTATACCTAAATCATCTTTTGTAACAAAAGACAAAATACAATAAAATTTTTGATCTAAAGACATAGTATCTAAAGTATAATTGTCTTTATATAAATAATTATTATAACTTTCTTTATTTATATTGTTCTCACCATAATTACAATGTTTTAAAGTAGATAAAGTTATATTATATATTTCATCATTTTCTTTTATTTCTCTTGTTTTTATAGTATTTATATTTTGTTTTTCTTCTTGTTTAGGTTTCTTAGTTAATGCTACATATATAGTCAAGCTAAGAAGAATAATTGCTAAAAAAATTATAAATTTATTAAAACCCTTTTTCATATTACACTTCTAATAATTCTTTTTCTTTTGTTTGTGTTTCTTTATCTATTAAATGATTATATTCATCTATTTTATTTTGAACTTCTTTTTCAATTCTTTTTAGTTCATCTTCTCTTTCTTCTTCTATTGAATTTAAAATATCTTTTCTGATATTTCTAACTGCTATTTTTGTTTCTTCTGCTATATTTTTTGCTTCTTTAACAAGTTCTTTTCTTCTATCCATCGTAAGTTGTGGCATATTAATTCTAATAACTTCTCCATCATTGTTTGGAGTAAGTCCTATATTAGATTCAAATATAGCTTTTTCTATTAATGAAAGTGTCGACTTATCAAATGGTTTAATTTGTAATTGTCTAGCTTCTGGAATAGAAATAACTGCTAATTGTTTTAATGGAGTTGGAGTTGAATAATATATAACTTCTACTTTATCTAATATTCTAGGATTAGCACGTCCTGTTTGAATATTATTAAATCTTTCTTCCATTACTTTTATTGAAGTTTTTAACCTGTCTTCAAGGTCTTTTAATTTTTCATTCATATTTTCTCACCTACCTAAATTATATAAAAACTAATTATTTTATTCAAGAATTAAAAACTAATATATTATTTTCTACTATTTAAATATATTTTTATTTCTTCAATTATATGCCCTATATTTCCTTCACCAGCATACTTCTTCATATCAAAAAAATTATCTTCAATTGATACCCATTCTAATTTATTAACTTCTTCTATTAATTTAACTTCTTTATTTAAAATACCAAAATAAACTTCTAATACCTTATTCATTGATACATATTCAATATTCATAAAATTAATTAAGTTAGTGTCTTCTTTTGAAATATTAGTTTCTTCTACTAACTCTCTATAAGCTTCGTTTATTCCATCATTATCTTTTTCTATTTTTCCACCAACTAAATTATACATCCCCATATATGGCTCTTTAGTTCTTTTACACATTAAAGTATTTTTCATATCTTTATCTAAGATTACAATAACATTATATTTTTTCATATATTCCTCCATACATAGTAATTATTTTAACTTTTTTAAAAAACAATATCCTTAATAAAATTCTATAATGATTTTTACACAATAGGTTCAAAATTAACTATTAGTTTCCCATCTTTCATAACACTGGATTTATAATAACCATTTCCTATAAATTCATATTTGATATGTAACATATCAAGAATAATTTGCACTTCTCTTAAAGATAATTTACTCAAGTTAGGAACTGCTATATTAGTATCATTTGTTTTTAATACTATTAAATCTTTCTTAGTTATTTCATAATTACTACTTGGATAATAATCTACTATTTTTTTACCATTTCCAAGTATCATATATCTTAATTTATTTGTCTTTAAATATTCTTCCACTTCTTCTTTATCTTTATTATAAAAGTTTGGTATAACAAATGTTTCTTTTTCATTTACCTTTTCTTTATAATTCATATATTCACTAATATTTTTAACTACATCTTTAACAATATTTGCTAAATATGTAGAATTAATACCTGGTCCTCTACTTGCAATATATAATACTATTTCTGGATTATTTTTAGGAAACATACCTGCAAAAGATTTAATATAAGTATCTGCATAATATCCATTTTTACCATTATATATTTGAGCAGTACCTGTTTTACCTATTAAAGAATACTCTGGATAGTTAAAACCTCTACCAGCAGATTCACCTGGAGGAGATGATACAACTTTATCCATCAATTCTCTCATTTTTTCTGCATCTTCTTTATCCATTACTTTTCTTAATACTTCTTTTTTCCCAGTAAAAACATTTTGTTTAGTATTAGGATCATAAATACTTTTAATTATATATGGTTTTAATAAATAACCATTATTAGCAATTGAAGTTAAAGCTTGAATTTGTTGTATTGGAGTTGTAGTAACATTTTGACCAAATGATGCATTAAGTACTTCTGTTTCATATTTAAAATTTAGTTTACCACTAGCTTCATTAGCAAGTCTTATACCTGTTTTACTACCAAAACCAAAATCTTTAAAAGATTGTCTTAATTCTTCTCCACTAATTCCTTTTTTAAGTAAATTAATAACAGATGTATTTGCTGATAAAGCATAACCTTTGTCATAAGTTATATATCCCCATCCTTCTTTTTTCCAGTCACTTATCTTAGTTTCATCTTTAGTTACATAACTACCACTTAAAAATGTATCATTACCATTATAAATACCTTTTTTCATAGCTGTTAAAAAAGTATATGTCTTCATAGTAGATCCTGGCTCAAAAGGATAAGAAATATTGTAATCCAAATAATTAGTAATATTTCTCTTATTTGGATCAAAAGAAGGATATTGACTCATAGCAAGTATTTCACCAGTTTTAGCATTTGCTACTATCATTGATAACCATTCAAATTGTGCATTATTTTTATTCTTTTCATGAAGTATAGCTTGATCTACAAATAGCTGAATTGTAGAATCTATAGTTAACTTAATATCTTTTCCTCTTTTAGCTGGTACATTTATTTCCTTAGTATTAGGAATTTTATAACCTTTTCTATCTTTTTGATACTCTGTATATCCATCACTTCCACTTAATTCTTCATTATAGTATTTTTCTATACCAAGTTCACCTACTAAAGTCCTTTGACCTACATTTTTCTTACTTTCTACTTCTTTAGCATAACCTATAGTATAAGATAAAAAATCTCCATATGGATAATATCTTGTTTCTTTTTCTTCAAATTCTATACCTGGTAAATTTAAAGACAATATTTGATCTTTTTTTATTTCTGATAAATTTCTACCATTTGTTCCAAGCTCTGTAACATACTTATCTTTATTTAAATAAGTTAGTATTTCTTCTTTAGTCATATTAAGTATAGGAGCAAGTTTTTCTGCAGTTAATACTTTATCTACCACATACATAGGTTTATTCTTATCTTTACTTCTATTTTTAGCTTTATCTAAATAACATAAAATATTATATGTACTTATATTTTGAGCTATTACATCACCATTTCTATCTATGATAGAACCACGACTTGCAGTGATAAAGTTCTTTTGAGTTGTTCTATTACTAGCAAATTCTTTTAAATTAACACCATCTACCGTTTTAGATAAACTTATATATATTAGATGAATTATTAAAAAGAAAAAAAGAATAACTCCAATTACCCAATATAAATTATGAAAAATAATTGAATTTGTTCTTTTTTTCACATTATCACCTACTGCTTGAAATTCTTATAATATTACTATTATTGTATTTTAATCCTTTATCTATTGCAACTTGTTTCATCTCTTTTAAAGATGCAAGTTCATCTATTTTCATCTCTAAACTATCATTTTTCTTCTTTTGTTTATTAAGTTCTATCTTTTTCTTTTCAAGTTCTAAATTTATTTTTGCAAGTGATGCTTGTGAAAATACTATTAAAAAAGGAGATACTAAAATAAAGATTATTAATGTTACTGTAATAAACTTATAAAATTTTTCAATTTTATTATATTTCCTCTTTAGTTTTCTCACTAATATGCACCCTTTCTATAACTCTTAATATTGCACTTCTAGAACGATTATTTTCTTCTAATTCTTTTTTACTTGGCATTATTCTTTTTATTTTTTTAAATTCTGGTATAAAACTTGCTGATATAAAAGGATCTCCCTTTGTGATTAAATCTTCTTTACTAACTTCATTAAATAACTTTTTAACTATCATATCTTCTTTAGTTTGAAATGTTATAACACATAGTCTTCCACCAACATTAAGAAGAGATAATGCATCATTTAATGCTTTCTTTAATACCTCTAATTCGTTATTAACTTCCACTCTCAATGCTTGAAATGTCTTTCTAGCTGGATGTTTTTTATTTCTAACCTTTTGAGGTACTGAAGATTTTATTATTTCTGCAAGTTCTATAGTTGTTTCTATTTCTTTTTTTTCACGATATTTTAATATATTATTTACTATTGGTAATCTAAATTTTTCATCCGAATATTCTTTTAATATTCTAAGTAATTCTTCTTTTGAATAAGTATTAACTATATCTTTTGCTGTAAGTTTAGTTCTTCTATCCATTCTCATATCTAAAATAGCTTCTTCATGATAGTTAAAACCTCTTGTTATATCATCCATTTGCATAGATGAAGTACCAAGGTCAAAAAGTATAGCATCTACTTTTTCATATCCTAACTCTTTGACCTTATCTTTCATTTCTGCAAAATTACTATTTATTACAGAAAAATTATTACCAATCTGAGATAAAGTTTCAATAGATTTATCTATTTCATCTTTATCTTGATCAAAAGCAATCAAAAACCCCTTTTTAATTTGCTTTAATATGAAGCTAGAGTGTCCCGCTGCCCCAAGCGTAGCATCTATTACAATGCTATTTTCTTTAAGAGATAAGTTTTCTATTACTTCATTTAACATCACCGGATAATGTCTCATTTTTATCTCCTAAATATATATTTTCAGCTATATCTGACATTTTATCCTTAGTAGAATTATAGAAAGCATTCCAATTTTCTAATGACCATATTTCTAAATGATCTCCTAAACCGATAATTACACACTCTTTTGTAAGATCAGCATAAGATAAAAGAATTGAGGTTATATTAATTCTACCTTGTTTGTCAAACTCACCAGCAGTAGCTCCAGATAAGAAAAAACGTTGGAAATTTCTAGAATCTTGTTTTGTAAAAGGAAGTGAATTAATACTTTGTGCCATCTGTTCAAAAACTTTAGAAGTATATACTAATAAAGTATTTTCAAATCCTCTAGTAATAACTATATCTTCACCTAGTTCTTCTCTAAACTTTGATGGTAAAGTAAGTCTTCCTTTATTATCTAAATTGTGATGATATTCACCAATCAGCATTCTTTATCCCCCACTTTTTTCCACTTTTCACCACTGTTATTATTATAATATTAAATTTTTTAATCTATATCAATTTTTCTAATAAAAAAACTGCCATAATTGACAGTTTTTTATATTATTTTTCTTTTTTAAGTTTTTTCTTTATTTCTTCTAATTCTTTTTCACTTGGTAACTTAACAAATCCATCCAAAGTATTAACTATTTCTTTTTTCTTTTCTTTAATCATTTTTATGCTCTTTCATTAATAAGTTTAACTATAAAGTTCATGAATGCTTCTTTTGATATTGTTGTAGTTTTTTCGTCTCCATAGAATCTATAACTAATTTCATTATTTTGGATTTCAGAGTCTCCTAAAATTATATTAATAGGTATTTTTCTCATTTGACTTTCTCTCATCTTATATCCAAATTTTTCATTTCTATTATCTACTTCTACTCTAATACCCATATCTAGTAATTCTTGATATAAAGCTTCAGCATTTTTAACATGAAGTTCATTATTAATTGGTAAAATATTTACTTGTACTGGTGCAAGCCATGCTGGAAATGCTCCTGCATAATGTTCTATCAAAATACCCATCATTCTTTCAAATGATCCATAAATAACTCTATGTACTATAACAGGAGCTTCTTTTTGATTATTTTCATTAATATATGATAAATCAAATCTAATTGGAAGTTGCATATCAAGTTGAATAGTAGCACATTGCCAACTTCTACCTAAAGAATCTATTACTTTAACATCTAGTTTAGGACCATAGAATGCTCCATCTTGTGGATTTAATTTATATGGTTTACCTACTTTATTTAAAACATTAAGAAGTTTTTCTTCAGCTTCATCCCATTTTTTTATATCTCCAATAAACTTTTCAGGACGAGTAGAAAATTCAATACTATAGTCTAAATTAAATACTTTATACATATCGTCTAGAATCTTAAAAATATTTCTTATTTCATCTTCTATTTGACTTTCTCTCATAAATATGTGGGCATCATCTTGAGTAAATGATCTAACTCTAAATAAACCTGATAAAGCTCCACTAGCTTCATGTCTATGAACAAGACCTAATTCTCCAAGTCTAAGTGGTAAATCTCTATATGATTTAACTGAATTTTTAAATACTAACATAGCACCTGGACAATTCATTGGTTTAATAGCATATTCTTCATCATCTACTTTAGTAGTATACATATTTTCTTTATAATTATCCCAATGTCCTGAAGTTTCCCATAAAGTTCTATTTAAAATTATAGGTGTTTTAACAATTTTATAACCATTTTTAATATGTTCTTCATACCAGAATTTTTCTAATTCTTTATATATTGTCATACCATTTGGTAAATAAAATATATTACCTGGAGTATATTCACTAGTCATAAATAGTTCTAGTTCTTTACCAAGCTTTCTATGATCTCTTTTCTTTACTTCTTCTAAAAATTCAAGATACTTTTTTAAATCTTCTTCTGTTTCAAAACATACACCATATACTCTTTGAAGCATTTTATTTTTAGAATCTCCCTTAAAATATGCTCCACTAACTTTTATTAACTTAAAATGTTTTAATTCTTTAGTATTTTTAACATGTCCTCCACGACATAAATCAATAAATTCTCTTTGTTTATATGCTGTAATATTATCTTCCATATTAGAAAGTAAATCTAATTTATATGGATCATCTTTAAACATATCTAAAGCTTCTTTTTTAGTAAGCTTAATTTCAACTATGTCACTTGCTTCTTTAGAACATTTTTTCATTTCTTTTTCAATCTTTTCTAAATCTTCTTCTGTAAGTGTAACATCTCCTAAATCCATATCATAATAAAATCCACTATCTATTACTGGACCTACCCAAAATTTAGCATTTGGATATAATCTTTTTACTGCTTGTGCTAATAAATGAGCACTTGAATGGTTTAAGTGATTTAGTTTTTCATCTTCTTTAAAATTTATCATATCTTCCTCCTTTAAAAAGAAAAAACACTCTTTATATATTAAAGAGTGTTTTACACGGTACCATCTTTTCTTTCACTTAATTATAAATATAACGGTTTTAACCGGAACTTCATTACAAAGTCTGCTAGAAAAGAGTAATTAAATAAGATACTTGTTTCATTCTCAGCACTAGAAACTCTCTTTAAAGATACTTAATTAATCATATTTTTCATTTCTGCATTTATAAAATATATTTTATATTCTTTTTTTATAAAAATCAATATTTATTACATTTTTTCTACTTCTTTGATAGATAATATATTTAATAATTTTATATTCATTAAATACACTAGTCTAGATAATCTAATCCATGAACTTCTTTGTTCTTTATTATCTTCTCCTATTATTTTTGTAGAATTATAAAAACTATTATATAAAGAATTCAAATCATATAAATAATTTACTATTTCTGTTAAAGATTTGTTTTCATATGCACTAAGTAAAATATCATTCATTCTAGTTATAGTAAACATTAATTTTCTTTCTTCTTCACTACTTGGATTAAGTATTCTACCTTCTTCTAAACTATTTTCTTTTGCTTTTTCAAGTAAAGATTTTATTCTAACTGTAGAATACAAAATATATGGACCAGTTTTACCTTGAGTATCAGTAAACTTATTAATATCAAATATATAATCTGTTAATCTATTAGATAATGCATCTGCATATTTTATAGTAGCATTAGCAATTTTAAATGCTATATCTTTTAATTCTTCTTCACTAAAATTTTGTTCATTATTTTCTTTTAATTTTTTAAGTGAAAATTCTTCTACTATCTCTAATAAATCAGATAGTCTCATTACTCCACCATCTCTTGTTTTAAATGGTTTACCATCTTTTCCATTCATTGTACCAAAACCAATAAATTCTAATTTAGTATCTTGATTTATAATATTCGCTTTTCTAGCTGCTCTAAAACATTGAATAAAATGCATTTCTTGTCTAGCATCAACTACATACCATATCTCATCAGGATCAAATTCTTCCATTCTTTCATAAATAGTTGCTAAGTCTGTAGTTTGATATCCAAAAGATCCACTTTGTGTCTTTAATATTAATGGAGGTAGTTCTTTTTTATCAGATTCCTCTCTAACATCCATTATGGTAGCACCTTCACTTACTTTAATTAAGTTTTGTTTTTGTAGTATTTCTAATAATTTTGGTATTGATTTAAAACAAGTACTTTCACCTCTCCATAATTCAAAACTAACACCTAAAGCATCATAAGATTTCTTCAAATCTTTTTTAGATTCATTAACTATTCTTTCCCATAAAGCATAGTAACCTCTATGACCTTTTAATTTTTCATCTTGAATAGCTGCTGTTATTTCTCTTGCTTCTTGCATATAATCTTCATTTTCTTTAGCTTTTTGACTAGCAACTGGATATATTTCATTAAGTTCATCTATTGTTACTGGACTATTTTCTGGATAATCTTTATCATAATTTTCATCAAAATATACTAAATCAGGTTTTCTTTTTTTTATTTCTAATATAACTAGTCCAAGTGGTCTACCAAAATCTCCAAGATGAACATCTCCTATTACTTCATGACCTAATTCTTTAGCAAGTCTTTTCAAGCCTTCTCCAATAATAGCAGAACGTAAATGTCCAACATGAAGAGGCTTTGCCACATTTGGTCCACCATAATCAATAATGATTTTCTTTTTATTTTCTACTTTTGAATCTAGTTTAGAATTATATAATTCTTCTACATTTTTTATTAATAAAGAATCTTTTATAATAAAATTAATAAAACCAGGTCCCGCTACAAAGACATCACTAAATATTTCATTTTCTTTTAAAATACTCGTTATCTTCTCTGCTATTACTTTTGGATTTTCTTTTAATTTTCTAGCAATATTAAATGCTTCATTACATTGATAATGTGATAAATCTGGTCTATCAGAAACTTTAACTATCATTTTTTCAGTTTCATAACCATTATTTTGAAATACATCTTTTACAAGATTATTTAAATAATTTAATAATGTCATATTCTCTTTTTCCTTATTACTACATTAGTATAACATAATTTTAATAAATTAGAGAGTTTTTTACTCAAACAAAAATTTGACACCATTATTTCTTTTTTGTTATGATGAAAATATGAAAAAAGAAGAACTTAGTAAGAAACAATTAAAAATTTATGATGCTATAAAAAGATATATAGCTAAAAATAATTATCCTCCTACTGTAAGAGAATTATGTGATATGGTTAATCTTAACTCAACTGCAACAGTTCATTTTCATATTAGCAATTTAATAAAAAAAGGATTTTTAACTCAGCAAAAAGGTGGAAATAGAACTTTAGAAGTAGTTGGTGATAACGAATATATTGAAAATGATGAAAATGTAGCAGCAATTCCTCTAGTTGGTAGAGTATCTTGTGGTAATTTAATAGAAGCTATAGAAGTAAAAGATAATTTATTTTATGTTCCTATTAATTTAATAGAAAAAAGAAATGAAGTATTTGCTTTAGAAGTAGTTGGTGATTCGATGATTAATGTTGGAATATATGATAAAGACACTGTACTAGTAGAAAGAAAAAAAGAAGCATATAACGGAGAAATAGTAGTTGTATTAGATGAAGAAGGTTTTGCTACTATAAAAAGATTTTATAAAGAAAAAGATCATATCAGATTAGTACCAGAAAATGATAACTACAATGATATAATCTTAAATAATTGTGAAATTGTTGGTAAAGTTATTGGATTATATAGACAATTTTAATACTTGATTAACTAAATAATTAACAATAAGAAGTCCTCCTACTGCAGGAACATAACTGCAAGAAGAGATTTCTTTTTTTTCTTGTTTTATAGGTATTTCTTTAGAACATAGAACCATTATATTTTTAAGTTTTTCTTTTCTAATAAAATATCTTAATTCTCTTGCTATAGGATCATAACTAGTCTTACCTATATCAGTTACTTCTAAAAGTGAAGCATCTTTTCTTTTTCCACATCCCATAGAAGATATTATTTTCATATTAGAATTTGCTACATATTTAACTAAATTTTTTTTAGTAATTAAAGTGTCACAGCAATCAATTATATAATCTGCTTTAAAAGAATCAATTATAGTAAAATCAGAAATAAGTTTTTCATTAGATTTAATAACATTTATATTTTCATTAATACTAACTGCTCTTTTTTCTGCTACATCAACTTTATATTCACCAATTACATCTCTCGTTGCAATAATTTGTCTATTTAAATTAGATAAAGATATTTTATCATTATCTACTATTAAAATATTTTTAATTCCTAGTCTTACTAAAGATTCAAAAACATAGCCACCAACTCCACCTATTCCTATTATAGCTACTCTTAAATTTTGCAATTTATCTAAATTTTCTTTACCAAATAATAATTCTGTTCTATCATCCATATTTTATTCCATTAAAAAATCTAGTAAAGTGTTATAAAATCCCGCTCTCTTAAGCAGGTGGGTATTTATACATAGTATCGGGATACCCTAAGGCATTCAACACCAACTATAGATCCAAATTCCCTATTATATAACTTGGTCGGTTTTAATTACTTTACTAGACAATTTAATTATACTATAATTTCAAAAAAAATAATATTCATAATAAATATAAATATTATTTTTTACATATATTTTTATACTTCATTAGAACTTTGTTCGTTATTTCCAAACTCTTTGATAATATTAGTAGATTTTACTATTTCATATATTTCTGTAGTAAATGGTTCTATATCTTCATAACTTTCTGCTACTAGTATGTAAGTAACTATAAGTTTTTTATCCATATCTACATAAAAATAGTATCTACCATATTTCTTATCTTTATAATCACTATATCCATAGTACTTATTTTTTCCTATTTCAATAAATTTTTCTGTTCCTCCTACATAAGTATATTTAGATGCATATGTAAAGTTAAGACTTTTGAATGTATCATCAAGAGATCTATTTTTTAAATAACTTCTAATGTTAATTCTTGAAAATCTAGCTTTATTATTTTTACTAACTAATACCATTTTAGCAGTATTTAATTGTTTCCAATTCTTACCTACTCTTAGTTCTATAATAGTATCTTTTCTTGTAATTAAAACTTGTTTATGGAAACAAAATAAGTATAAAAAGAAAGAGTTAATAATTACAGAGAATATACAAAGTGCTATACCAAAAGTTACTTTTTTTCTCATTATTGAATGAATTATAGTTGGTGCACATAATATAAAAGATAAAACAAATAATACTATTTTAACTACACTATTAGAAGAATTATAGTTAATAAACGCTAACAAAAGTGATACTGCAGCTAAAAATATAGCTACAACTTGAAATAAATCTATCTTTTCCTTAAAATTATCTACTTTTACTGTTGCTGCTTCTCTTAATTTATCTATTTCACTATCTTCTGTTATTTTATTACCTGTTGCAGCTGTAGAAAATTTACCATCATCTATTTCACTTTTCTCTTGTTGTTCAACAAAATTTATTTTTTTAATAGGTTCTTGTTCAACTTGTCCACCATCTTTTGTACTTTGTCCTACAAAAGTATTCATAGAACTCATACCATCATTTACTTCAGTACCTACTTCCCATCCACAATTTGGACAAACTTTATCTGTATCTGATAATAAATTACCACATTTTCTACAATTCATGTCTTATCTCCTTTTACTTAATGAATTTTATTTTAGTTATAGTATTATATAAAATTTCTATTAAATGTTCTTGTTCTTTTAATAAATTATCTTCTATAACATAGATGAATCTAATTAATCTACCTGTTTCTTTATCATATTTATAAAAAATTAAATATGTAGAACTAGTCTTTTGTTCTTGTCTTAATTGTTTACCATTTTTTTCAACTGTAACATATTTTTTATGTTTTATACTTTCTGTTACTAATACATTAAATCCTGTATCATTAACTTTAGTATTACTAACTATTTTAAATTCTTTAGTTATTTGATTAATTACATCTGCATCACTTAAATTTTTAGTAATAAAATCATTAAATACTAATAAATAAATAGCTTTATCTTGATATTTATAAAAATCATATTTATTATCTGTTATTTTAGGTATTCTTTGTCTTGTATGTTTAGAAAAACTTTCTGGTAAAATATATTTCATATCTGATAAAGTATATGATTTATCAGTTGGATTTAAATTTTCTTCTTCCTCTTTCTTTTCTCTCTTCTTAGTATTAGGGAATTCTACATTATTAATAAGTTCATTTTCTGTTCTTCTTAAAAACTCAGAAAATGTTTTATCATCTTTTGACACTCCATTAAATATTGCAAAATAATCTGAATTAGGAGCTAGTAATACTGAATAAAATCCTTTAGAACCATCTGATTTTCTATAATTAAATCTTAAATAATAATTACCATTTGGTGTCTTAGCAAACTTATCTGTTGCTTTACTAATAGGAGAACCTTTTGCAGATCTAGTAAGTAAAGCAACTATCATATTATAAAATTTATCATAATCTTTTTTAATATTAATATCTATATTTGGTAATTCACTACTTTTAATAAGAGATAAATAATTTTTATTACTTTTTCTAAATAAAACTATCTTATCATTTCCTTTATCATTATAAAAATATTCTTTATTAACTTTATAAACTACATTTAAATCTTTAATATTACTAACCGGTTTGCTTTTTTCTTGTTCTTGAAATGTTAAAAATATTAAAACAATAGATACCAATACAGTAATCATAGGTATGATAATACTTGCTTTAATAGTAGAATTTTTAGAAAATACTAGACCCAATATAAGTAGTAAAAATTCTACTGCTGTACCTACTGATAAATATAAAAATAAATTAGGATAATAATAGAGGTGTGTTATGAATATTATTACAATTCATAACACACCTCTATTATTACTTTAATTTTATATAACTTTTTATTTTTTTGCAATAAAAAAGGACTATTCTTGATAGTCACATTTAATATTACTACACTTAATAGTTCCTTCTTTATTAACTAGAAGCGATTTACACTTAGGACATAAATTTAAAGTTGGTAAATCCCAAGTAGCTGCTTTACATTTAGGGTAATTAGTACATCCATAAAATATTTTACCAGTTCTAGTTTTTTTAGTTACTATATCTCCTTTTTTACATATTGGACATTTCCCAATAGTTTCACTTTGAAAATTATCTGTATCTGTATTTTCTTTCTTTATATATTTACAGTTAGGATAATTAGAACAAGCTGTAAAAAATCCATATTTACTTTTTCTTTTAACTAAATCACTTCCACAATCTGGACATATTTCACCTGTCTTTTCCGCTTCTTTCTTAGGTAAATCTTTAAATCCTTTTTCTACTAAAGCTTCAAATTTATTCCAAAACTCAGTTAAAAACTTAATATTATCTTCTTTTCCATCTGCTATTTTATCTAAATCAGTTTCCATATTAGCAGTATATTTTACATTAATTATTTCACTGAATCCTTCTTGAAGCATATCAGTAACTTCAAAACCTATCTCTGTTGGCTTAAAGTTTTTCTTTTCTATTACAACATATTTTCTATCTTGAATAGTCGAAATAATTGTTGCATAAGTAGATGGTCGACCTATTCCTAATTCTTCTAATTCTTTAATAAGTTTAGCTTCTGTATATCTTGCAGGTGGTTCTGTAAAATGTTGAACTTTTTCTATATCTATATTTTGATATACTTCACCTTCTTTAATATCTGGTAATATCTTATCTTCTGATGTTTCATATTTTGAATATACTTTTAAATACCCATCAAAAATAAGTACTTGACCAGTAAGTTTGAATTTATAATCATTATTATCAAATATAATAGTTGTTCCATCTATTTTAGCATCGGCCATTAAAGAAGCTAATGTTCTATAGTATATTAATTCATAAAGTTTAAATTCTTCATCTGTTAAATACTCTTTTACAGATTCTGGAGTTCTATAAATAGATGTTGGTCTTATACCTTCATGAGCATCTTGAACATTTTCTTTAGCTTTTTCTTTTTTAACATATCCTTTATAAGTATCTCCATATGTTTTTAAGATATAAGAATTTGCTTCTTCTATAAAAGAATCAGAAAGTCTTGTCGAGTCACTTCTCATATATGTTATAAGCCCAACTCTTTCATTTTTAAGGTTAACCCCTTCATATAAAGTTTGAGCTATTTTCATAGTTCTTTTAGCAGCAAAATTAAGCTTGTTTGAAGATTCTTGTTGTAGAGAAGAAGTAGTAAAAGGAAGTTTTGCACTTCTTTTTCTTGTTTTCTTTTCTACACTTTCTACTTTATAATCACTTGATAATTTAGATATTATCTTATCTGCTTCTTCTTCATTAGGGATAGTTAAATCATCTTTTTTATATTTAAATAACTTAGCCTCAAAATCTTTAAAAATACTAGTAATAGTCCAATATTCTTCCGGAATAAAAGCAAGTATTTCTCTTTCTCTATCAACTATAAGTTTAACTGCAACACTTTGTACTCTACCAGCAGAAACTCCACTAGTTTTAGCTTGCATAAGTTTAGATAAACGAAAACCTATAATTCTATCTAATATTCTTCTAGTCTCTTGACTTTTTACTAAATCAAAATTAATTTTACCTGGATTATCAAAAGCTTCTTTTATTTTATCTTTTGTAACTTCATGAAAAGTAACTCTATAATATTTATCATCATTAATATTTAAAGCTTCTTTTAAATGCCAAGAAATTGCTTCTCCTTCTCTATCGGGGTCGGTTGCTAAATAAATGACATCATAATTTTTTGAAAGCTTTTTTAAATCATTAATAAATGTCTTCTTACCTTTAATAGGTTCATAACTTGGTTTAAAATTATTTTCTACATCTACTCCTAAACCAAACTTACCACTAGTAGCAAGATCCATAATATGACCCATACTAGCAGTTACTTTATAACCACTTCCTAAATATTTTTCTATAGTTCTACTTTTACTAGGTGACTCAACTATTACTAATTTATTCATAAATATATTATTTTATTTCCTTTACTTTTATTTGATATTTTCCATTAGGACTTTCAACTTCTGCTATTTCTCCTACTTTTTTACCAATTAAAGCTTTACCTATAGGAGATTCATTAGAAATTTTACTATTTATTGGATCTGCTTCTCTACTTCCAACAATCATATATTCATCTGTTTCATCATCATCTAAATATTCTATAGTTACTTTAGAACCAAGTCCTACTTTACCATTATCTTTCTTTTTAATAATTTCAGCATTTGAAAGTTGAATTTCAATTGTTTTAATTTCTGTTTCAAGTAAACTTTGTTCTTCTCTTGCAGCATGATATTCTGCATTTTCAGATAAATCTCCAAGAGCTCTCGCTTCTTGTAAGTCCTTAATATTTTTAGGTCTTCTAACATTAATTAAATATTCTAATCTTTCTTTTAATTCTTGATAACCTTCTTCTGTTAAATATGTTTTCTTTTGCATTTTATTCTCCTTATATTATATGTTTACGATAAGCTTTATAAGTAAAACCCCCAGCTAGATTAATAGCTAAGAGTTTCTAATGTTTTTATTAATTATATTTTTTTATGCCTACTATGCATAAAACATTAGCAATATTAACACATATAATTTAAGATGTCAAACCAAAGATTTTTATAATTTATCTTCTACGTCTTACTTCTTCAACTTGTCTATTCTCTTCTATTAAAGTATGTTCAAAAGAAGAATATTTTAAAATTTCTTTATATTGATGATTGGTTAAGTTATATTTTTCAAGATAATTATATTTTTTAGAGTTTAACAATACTTCATCTGCAAACTTTTTTATATATTCTAACTTTTCTTTTTCTAAATTAATATTATTAATATCATCAATAAATTTATAAATATTTGTATTTTCAAGTATCAAAGGTACTAAAGGAGAATATCTTGACATAAATTTTTTTAACATATCACTAGTTATATTATAATCTTTAGTATTTATATCGTGAGATAGACAACAACTTAAATCTTTATTTTTAAACAATTCCCAATTAGATAATATTTTATCTAAATCTAATTCACCATAATTAAAAAAT
>CAJPPJ010000011.1 GCA_905372515.1 uncultured Eubacteriales bacterium | reverse complement strand
TAAAAATTATGCTTAGGACAAAAGATAAAAATTTTAAAAAAAGAGAAACTATATATAGATTTATAAAAAATATATTAAAGATATTAATATTAATATTGATAGTATTAACAATATTATCTTCTCTAGGTTTTAATGTAAAAGGATTTGTAGCAGGACTTGGACTTGCAGGAGCTGTAATGGGGCTTGCTTTTCAAGATTTTATAAAAGATATAATAGCAGGGATAACTATTATTACAGAAGATTATTTTTCTATTGGAGATGTTATAGAAATAGAAGATTTTAAAGGAACTGTTTTAAATATTACACTTAGAACAACAAAAATTAAAAAGTGGGATGGTCCAGTATTAATTATAAATAATAAAATGATTACAAAAGTAATTAATAGTTCTATGTATAATAGTTTTGCTATAGTTGATATTTTAGTAGATATAAAGGAAAATACAGAAAAAATAAATAGTCTTTTAAATAAAAAATTAGAAAACTTTGATAAAACATTAGATAAAAATATAGTTGATAAACCTAAAATATTAGGAATAAACAAAATTGATAAGAACTATCAATCTATAAGAATAATATGTGAAACAAAAGCAGAAGAACAATATAATATAGAAAGACTTTTAAGAAAATACGTAGTAGATGTATTGTTAAAAGAAAAAATTAATATGCCTTATGAAAGGTTAAATCTTAAAAATGAAAGATAAAGAAGAAAATATAAAATTAAACTCTAAAGTTATTATGAAAAAAGGTCATCCATGTGGAAGTAATTTGTGGGAAGTTATGAGACTTGGTGCAGATATAAAGCTGAAATGTATTAACTGTGGAAGAGTTATATTAATTAGTAGAGTTGAATTTAATAAAAAATTAAAGAAAGTTGTAGAATAAAAATGGCAAAGAAAATAAAGTTTAAAAAATTCTATTTAAATCCAATATATATATTTTTAATATTATCTATTGTTTTAATTTTTATAACATCAGTATTATATTTTTTAAAAGTAAATACTAATTATAAAATAATAGATGCAATATCAAAAGAAACAAAAATAGTACCAGTTTATATAAATAATTTATTAACTAGAGAAACATTTAATGATGTTTTTATAAATTCTATAAAGAACTTACTATCATATAAGTACTTTTATTATATTTTAGTATCATTTATCTCTATAGCTTTTTTATCAGCATCAGGATTTTTAGATGCATTATTTAAAAAAATTAGTTTTATGAAAAGTACTACTATAACTTATGTTTTAGTACTAATATCAATGGTTTCTAAAGTTTTTGGAGATTTTCCAATGGTATTTCTTATACCATTTGCAGCATTACTATATAAATATAATAAAAGAAATCCTATATTAGGAGTAGTTACTGTGTATGCTTCAGTAACATTTACTTATGGAATTAATTTGATTTTTGGAATTTATCAATACAATATTTCAGAAATTGCATATGCTACTATGAATTATATAGAAGAGGGTTCATATTTATCATTTACTTCAATAATGTTTGTATCAATTGTTACTATTTTAATATTAAGTTTTATATTAACTTATATTTTAGAAAATTTAGTAAATAAAATACTTCCAAAATATAAAGAAAAAGAAGAAGAGTTAGAAATAGTAACTAAAGAAAACGTTATAGATAATAAATCTTTTTTATTATCAATCATAAGTGGTTTTGTTATATTTTTAACTTTTATTTATTGTTTAATACCAAAATTACCATATTCAGGTTTATTATTAGATCACAATATGCCTAAATATATAAATAAGATTTTTTCTTCAAATAGTATGGTAATAGATGGATTTATATTTTATGTTTTACTCATATCAATAGTTATTTCTATAATTTATGCTGTTAATTCTAAAATATATAAAAATATTAATGAATTTATGAATAAAGTGTTTTTACAATTTCAAAATTTTGGAACAGTTGTAATTATGATGTACTTCTTTATAATGTTTATTAGACTTTATGAAATAAGTAATATTGGACTATTTATAACAAGCTTTTTAAGTAATTTATTAGATAAAGAAGGATTTACAAGTATAGCTTTAATAGCACTAGCTATTTTTGTTATAGCCATCTCAGGTTTATTTTTACCATCATATTCTGAAAAATGGAAAGTTATATCAGGAGTTTTAATTCCAAAGTTTAATTTATCTAGTATGACAGCTGGATATGCAACATTTCTTTATACAGCTAGTGATGCTATGTTAAAGGCAATTTCACCTTTCTTTGGAGGATTTATTATATATTTAATATTTTTAAATATATATAATACAGATGAAAATCCAATTGGTATAAAAAAATCAATAGCTTTATTAAGACCAATAGTTGTAATTGTGATTATAGCTTTAGTTGCAATAACAATATTTACATACATATTAGGATTACCAATTGGTCCTAATGTAAAACCAATTATTTAGGAGAATATTTATGAGTTTAAAAGCAGGGATTGTAGGATTACCTAATGTAGGTAAATCAACTTTATTTAATGCCATTACAAAGCAAAATATATTATCTGCAAATTATCCTTTTGCTACTATAGAACCAAATCTTGGAACAGTTTTTGTTAATGATAAGCGTTTAGAGAAATTAAATGAAATTTTTAAACCTAAATCATTAGTACCTACAAGTTATGAATTTATAGATATAGCAGGTTTAGTTAAAGGTGCTGCAGATGGAGAAGGTTTAGGAAATAAATTTTTATCACATATTAGAGAAGTAGATGCAATATGTGAAGTAGTTAGATGTTTTGAAGATAATAATATAATTCATGTTAATTCTATAGTTAATCCGCTTTCTGATGTAGAGATAATTAATTTAGAGTTATCTTTAGCAGATTTAGCAATTATAACAAATAGGTTATCTAAAATTAGTAAAAAAGTAAAAACAGAGAAAAATAAATCAGATTTATTAGAATATGAAACATTAATTAAATGTGAAGAAAATTTAAAAAATAACATTTCTATTAGAAATATTTCATTAACAGAAGAAGAAAAATTATCTATAAAATCATATAATTTTTTAACTATGAAACCTATTATTTATTTAGCAAATATAAAAGAAGAAGATATAAATACTGATAATATTTATGTTAAACAATTAAAAGAATATGCTGAAAAAGAAAATTCTACAGTTATAGAAGTATGTGTTAAGTTAGAAGAAGAATTAAAAGATTTAGAAGAACAAGAAAAAGAAGAAATGTTATTAGCAGTTAATATGAAAAAATCAGCATTAGATAACTTAATAATTTCTACATATGAAATATTAAATTTAGCTACTTTTTTTACAGTTGGAAAAGATGAAGTAAAAGCATGGACATATAAAAAAGGTATGACTGCTAAAGAATGTGCAGGTTTAATTCATAGTGATATACAAAAAGGATTTATAAAAGCAGAAGTATACAATTATAAAGATTTAATGGAATATCCTGATGAAAATATGTTAAAAGAAAAAGGGAAGATTAGAATAGAAGGAAAAGATTATATAATGCAAGATGGAGATATATGTTTTTTCAAATTTAATGTATAATTAAATTTAGAAGGGAGATAGTGTAATATGTTAAAAAAAGTTTTTATGTGGTTGTTTTTAGGTTTTTTAATAACTTTTGCAGCCAGTTATATGGCAATTGATAATCTTGATATAATATATGAAGTATTTGCAAAAATTCCATATTTGATAGTCGTTATATTCTGTTTACCAATTGTTATTGCTGTACTTTTATCTGGAATTATTAAGAAAATACCTCCGGTTATAACTATTATTTTATATATTATATATTGTGTAATAACAGGAGTTAGTTTAGGATTTGTTTTGCTTTCATTTACAGCATCATCAATTATTAGTTGTTTGTTAGCAACTGGTATAATATTTTTAATATGTGCTTTCATATCATGGAATTCAGATTACGATTTTAGTAATTGGGGAAAAATATTATTATTTTCACTTATAGGAGCAATAGTTGTAAGTTTATTAAATTATTTTATTTTCAATTCTGAATTGTTATATATAGGTATTAATGCTATAGTTACTGCCATATTTATTGGTTATATGTTATATGATGTTAATAGAATAAAACAAGAACAAAGTAATGATGAAGATAAAAATTTACCAATTCAATTAGCATTTCAATTATATTTAGATTTAATTAATTTATTTATAAGATTATTAGAATTATTTGGAAGAAGAAAATAATTGTTATTCGAGGATAAAATGAAAAAAACAAAAAGCGAAAAATATTTGAATGATATAGATGGTAATAATTTTAAAGAAATAAACAAATTATTTTACATATTATTGGTTATTTTTGTAATATTAGTACCTATATATATAGTTTTACAATTATCTTCAAATAAAAATAATGATGTAAAAATTGAAAATAAATATAATGAAAATAAAATTTTAGCTACTTCTGTTTTAGAAAAAATAGGAGAGTATTATGTTATTTTTTATGATTATTCAGATAATAATTTATCAACTTTAATTAATAATTTTAGAAATAAAAAAAATAAAATATATGAAGTTAATACAAAAGATGCATTAAATAAAAGATATTTAGTTAAAGATAAAAAAGATGTAATTATAGATAAGAATAATCTTAAAATAAAAGATAATATGTTAGTAAAAATCAAAAATAATAAAGTAGAAGAAATTATTTATGATAACGATATACAAACAAGATTGAAATAATCTTGTTTTTTTGTTAAAAACTCTTGATTTTCCTTATGTTTTTGGTATAATTTAAGTCGTATGTGACAGCGATGATGTGGGAGATTGCTGAAGCACCTGGTGAAGTTGTTTAACAATTACAAGGGTTTCAGGTAACTTTTACGGAGTATGTTTATACTAGATATAAGCGAAAGGAGGATTTTTATGTCAATAGTTCGTATAAAGCTAAAGGCTTATGATCATAGAATTCTTGATAAAGCAGCAGAAAAAATTGTTGAAACAATTAAAAGATCTGGCGGAGAAATTAGTGGACCAGTACCACTTCCAACAGAAATTGAAAAGTTTACAGTTATTAAAGCTACACACAAATATAAGGATTCACGTGAACAATTCGAAAGAAGAACTCATAAAAGAATAATTGATATTAAAAACCCTGGTAAAGATATAATGGATGCATTAATGCATTTAGATTTACCAAGTGGAGTTGGTATCTTAATAAAACAATAATAGGAGGAAAAAATGAAAGGAATCTTAGGAAAAAAAGTTGGAATGACTCAAGTTTTTACTGAAGAAGGTAAATTGATTCCAGTTACAGTAATTTCAGTAGAACCAAATGTAGTTACTCAAATTAAAACTAAAGATAATGATGGGTATGAAGCAATCCAATTAGGATTTGAAACAATTAAAGAAAAAAGTTCAAACAAACCTAAAATTGGACATACTAAAAAAGCAAATACAGAACCTAAGCGCTTCTTAAGAGAAATTAGAGGAGTTAATGTTAACGATTACAAAATAGGAGATACTTTAACTGCAAATATTTTTGAAGTTGGTGATGTTATAGATATAACAGGAATTAGCAAAGGAAAAGGATTTCAAGGTTCTATAAAAAGACATAACTTTGCAAGAGGACCAATGTCTCATGGTTCACAATATCATAGAGGTGTAGGATCTTTAGGAACATTAAGACCAATGCGTGTTTTTAAAGGTACTGAACTTCCAGGTCATATGGGAGCAGAACTTACTACAATACAAAACTCAGTTATAGTAGATGTAATTGAAGATGAAAATGTAATTTTAGTTAAAGGTAATGTACCAGGACCTAAAAAAGGATTAGTTATAGTTAAATCAGCTATAAAAAATAAAGATAAAAAAATTGAAATGGCTAATCTTATAAATTATACAAAAGAAGAAAAAATTGAAGAAGTAGCAGAAGAAAATTCTGCAGAAAGTCAAGAATAGGAGGATTTAATGAAAAAGTCAGTTGATGTATTTAACGTTAAAGGTGAAAAAATCGAAGCTTTAAAACTAAATCCAGAAGTATTCGAAAATGAAATAAATGAAAAAGCTATTAATGATGCAATTATTTTAACTTTAGCTTGTCAAAGACAAGGTACAAAAAAAGTTAAAACAAGAGCAGAAGTTAGTGGTGGTGGTGTAAAACCATGGAGACAAAAAGGAACAGGTAGAGCTAGAGCAGGATCTATTAGATCTAATATATTTAGACATGGTGGAGTAGCTTTAGGACCAGTACCACAAGATTTTAGTAAAAAAATGAACAAGAAAGTTACTAAAATGGCATTAAAAAGTGCTATTACATCTAAGTTAGAAGATTTAGTAGTAGTTGAAGATATCAAGTTAGTAACACCAAAAACAAAAGAAGTTTTAAATATTTTAGATAATTTAAAATTATTAAATGAAAAAGTATTAATTGTTGTACCAGAATTGGATGAAAACATGATATTAGCAAGTAGAAATATAACTAATGTAATACTTTTAGAAGTTAGTGAATTAAATGTTTTAGATATAATTAATAATTCTAAAATATTAATGACAAAAGAAGCATTAAAAGAAGTAGAGGAGGTGTTAAATTATGCATACTAAATATTTAGAAATAATTAAAACACCAATAGTTACGGAAAAATCTAGTAATGATCAAAATAATTACAATAAATATACATTTAAAGTTGATACAAGAAGTAATAAAACTGAAATAAAAGAAGCAGTTCAAAAAATATTTGGAGTAAAAGTTTTAGAAGTACAAACTATAAATGTAAAACCTAAAAAGAAAAGGGTAGGACGTTATTCAGGATTCACAAAAAAATATAAAAAAGCAATTATAACATTAGAACCTGGACAAACTCTTGAAGCTAAGTAATAGGAGGTTTTAGATGGCAATAAAATTATATAAACCAACAAATAATGCAGAACGTGGTAAAAGTACTTTAAAAAATGAAATATTAACAAAAAAAGTAAAACCTGAAAAAAGTTTACTTGAATCAACAAGTAAAACTGGTGGAAGAAACCACAGTGGAAAAATTACAGTTAGACATATAGGTGGAGGAGCAAAAAGAAAATATCGTAAAATAGATTTTAAGAGAAATAAATTAGATATTTTAGGAAGAGTTGCTTCAATAGAATATGATCCAAATAGAACTGCAAACATCGCTTTAATTAATTATAGAGATGGAGAAAAAAGATATATTTTAGCACCAGAAGGTTTAATTGTAGGGCAAGATATAATAGCTGGAGAAACAGCAGATATTAAAGTAGGTAATGCATTACCACTTGGAAATATACCTGTTGGTACAGTTATTCATAATGTAGAATTAAGACCTGGAAAAGGTGGAGAATTAGCAAGAAGTGCTGGAAGTAAAGCACAAATTATCGGTAGAGAAGATAAATATGTAATGGTTAGATTAACAAGTGGGGAACAAAGATTAATACTAAAAACTTGTTATGCAACTATTGGAGAAGTAGGAAACTCAGATTATGAACTTGTATCTTTAGGAAAAGCTGGAAGAACAAGACATATGGGAATAAGACCTACAGTTAGAGGTTCAGTTATGAACCCTAATGATCACCCACATGGTGGAGGAGAAGGTAGAGCTCCAATTGGACGTAGTGGACCTATGACACCTTGGGGTAAACCAGCGCTTGGATTTAAGACAAGAAAGAAAAAAGCTTCTGATAAGTTAATTGTTAGAAGAAGAAACAAGTAGGAGGAAACATGGCAAGAAGTGTAAAAAAAGGACCTTATGTTTTTGAAAGATTGTTTGCAAAAGTGCAAAAAATGAATCAAGAAGGTAAAAAAGAAGTTATTAAAACTTGGTCAAGAAGATCTACTATATTTCCTGATTTTATAGGACATACATTTGCTGTATATAATGGTAAAGAATTTATACCAGTATATGTTACAGAAAATATGGTTGGACATAAATTAGGAGAATTTTCACCTACTAGAAAATTTGGTGGACATGCTGGTTCTAAGAAAGAAGGTAAGAGATAATGGATAAGAAAGAAACTAGAGCATTAACTAGAAATCTTAGAATTTCACCTTTTAGAGCTAGATTAGTTATAGATTTAATAAGAGGAAAAGATGCATTAGAAGCACAAACTATTTTAACTAATACAAATAAGAAAGCAGCTAGATTAATATTAAAAACATTAAATTCTGCTATCGCTAATGCAAAAGAAAATTTAAATATAGAAGCAAACAATTTATATGTAAAAGATGCAAGAATAGACATGGGAGCAACTTTAAAGAGACATAAATTTGATTCAAGAGGACGTATTGGTCACAAAGATCATCAATTTAGTCACATTTTAGTAGTTGTAAGAGAAAAATAAGGAGGAAATATGGGACAAAAAGTTAATCCAATTGGTTTAAGATTAGGAATAAATAAAGATTGGCAATCTAACTGGTATGCTGATTCAAAAGATGTACCAAAACTTCTTAATACAGATCTTAAACTACGTAAATTTTTAAAAACTAGATTAAAAGATGCAAGTGTTGGAAATGTTACTATTGAAAGAACAGATAAGAATACTGAAGTTACTATATTCACATCAAAACCTGGTGTAATAATAGGACAAGGTGGTTCTGAAATGAAAAAGCTTACTTCAGAAATAGAAAAAATAGTTGAAGGAAAAGTTAAAGTATCTATAGTAGAAATTAAACAACCTGAGTTAAATGCATCAATAGTTGCACAAGATATAGCTAAACAAATAGAAAATAGAGTATCATTTAGAACAGCACAAAAAAGAGCTATTAGAAACGCTAGAAAAGCAGGAGCTAAAGGTATTAAAACATTAGCATCTGGTAGACTAGGTGGAGTTGAAATGGCTAGAAATGAAGGTTATTCTGAAGGTACAGTGTCACTTCATACTTTAAGAGCAGATATTGATTATGCACAAGCAGAAGCTGATACAACTTATGGAAAAATCGGTATTAAAGTTTGGATTTATAGAGGTGAAACTTTAGGAAAAACTGAAAAAAATGATAATAAAAAGTTTTTCAAAAGAGATAATAACAAGAAAAATAAGGAGGTAGTATCAAATGCTAATTCCATCAAGAACTAAATTTAGAAAAGTACATAGATTAACTCATGAAGGAAAAGCAAAAGGAAATACTACATTAACTAAAGGTGAATTTGGTATTCAAGCTTTAACTGGAGCATGGATTACATCTAATCAAATAGAAGCAGCTCGTGTAGCTATGAATCGTTACATGAGTAGAGGTGGTAAAGTGTATATAAATATATTTCCACATATGCCACTTACTAAGAAAGCTATCGGTACTAGACAAGGATCTGGTAAAGGAGCAGTAGACTCATGGGTAGCAGTAGTAAAATCAGGTAAAATTATGTTTGAAGTTTCTGGTGTAACAGAAGAAGTAGCACGTGAAGCTATAAGATTAGCAGGACATAAATTACCAGTTAAAACTAAGTTTGTAAAAAGGGAAGGAGATAAATAATGAAAGCTGAAGAAATAAAAAAATTATCAAATGAAGAAATAATTTCAAAGATAAAAGCTGATAAAGAAGAATTATTTAATTTACGTTTTCAATTGGCTAATGGTCAACTTGAAAAACCTTCTCGTTTAAAAGACTTAAGAAGAGAAGTTGCAAGACTAAAAACAGAATTAAGAGAAAGAGAACTTAATAAGTAGGGAGGGAATATGAAAAAGACAAGAAAAGAATTTATTGGTAAAGTTGTAAGTAATGTTAATGATAAAACTATTACAGTTTTAGTAGAAACTTATAAAAAACACCCTCTTTATGGAAAAAGAGTTAAGTATTCTAA
This sequence comes from uncultured Eubacteriales bacterium, assembly GCA_905372515.1. GTDB lineage: Bacteria > Bacillota_I > Bacilli_A > RF39 > UBA660 > CAJPPJ01. Next base: position 10,347 of record CAJPPJ010000011.1, on the reverse strand, counting down.
AAAATACGCAGTACACGACGAACAAAATATAGCTAAAGTAGGAGATAAAGTTAAGATAGTTGAAACAAGACCATTATCTAAAACTAAATATTTTGCTTTAGTAGAAGTAGTTGAAAAAGCGATAATATTATAGTTAGGTAAAGGAGGAATAAGATGATTCAACAAGAAACACGTCTAAAGGTTGCTGATAACTCTGGAGCAAGAGAATTATTAGTTATAAGAGTATTAGGCGGAAGCAAAGTTAAAAGTGGAAACATTGGTGACATTGTTGTTGGGACAGTTAAGAAAGCTATACCTAACGGTAATGTTAAACAAGGAGCAGTTGTAAAAGCTGTAATAGTTAGAACAAAAAGTGGTCTTAGAAGAGAAGATGGTTCTTATATAAAATTTAATGATAACGCTTGTGTTATTATTAATGCAGATAAAAACCCTATAGGAACTCGTATCTTTGGACCGGTAGCAAGAGAAATAAGAAAAGGATACATGAAAATTATATCTCTAGCTAAGGAAGTATTATAAGGAGGATATATGAACTTTAAAGTAAATGATAAAGTAATAGTAATTACTGGTAAAGATAAAGGTAAAGTAGGAAAAATCCTAAAAGTACTTCGTGACAAAAATAAAGTAATAGTAGAAGGTATCAATATCATCAAAAAAAGTCAAAAGCCAAATGGTGTAACAACTGGAGGTATAGTTGAAAAAGAAGCAGCAATACATATTTCAAATGTTATGCATATAGATCCAAAAACTAATAAAAGAACTAGAATTGGTAAAGCTTTTGATAAAGATGGAAATAAATATAGAGTTAGTAAAAAAACTAATGAAAAGATAGCTTAGAAAGGATAAATTATGAATGTATTAAAAGAAAAGTATATTAAAGAAATAGTACCAACTTTAAAAGAAAAACATAACTATAAATCAGTGATGGAAGTTCCTAAGTTGGAAAAAATAGTTATCAATATTGGTGTTGGTGAAGCAAATAATGATCATAAATTATTAGATGCTGCAGTTCGTGATTTATCTTTAATATCAGGACAAAAACCTGTTATTACAAAAGCTAAAAAATCTATAGCAGCATTTAAATTAAGAGAAGGTCAATCAATTGGTTGTAAAGTAACATTAAGAGGAGAAAATATGTATAACTTTTTATATAAATTAGTTAACATATCATTACCTGATGTTATGGACTTTAGAGGTGTAAATCCAAAAGCATTTGATGGAAACGGAAATTATACACTTGGAATTAAAGAACAATTAGTTTTTAAAGAAATTAAATTTGATGATGTAGTAAAAGTAAGAGGAATGGACATAGTTTTTGTTACAACAGCAAAAACAGATGCTGAAGCATATGAATTATTATCAGCTTTAGGTGTTCCTTTTAGAAAGTAGGTAAATATGGCAAAGAAGAGTATGTTAGTAAAAGCTAATCGTAAAAAGAAATTTAAGGTTAGGGAATATACAAGATGTCAAGTTTGTGGTAGACCACATTCAGTAATTTCAAAATTTGGAATATGCCGTATTTGTTTAAGAGAATTAGCTAATCAAGGACAAATACCTGGTGTTAAAAAATCAAGCTGGTAATAATAAAATGAAGGAGGTTATATTATGGCTATAGTAACTGATACAATTGCAGATATGCTAACTAGAATTAGAAATGCAAATGCTATGCGTTATGAAGAAGTAATAATTCCATCTTCTAAGCTAAAATTAGAAATAGCTAATATATTTAAAAATGAAGGATATATTTCTAATTTTGAGCTTGTTGATGAAGATAAAGTAGAAAAAAATATCAAAATCACCCTAAAATACAATAATAAAGAAAGAGTAATAACAGGACTTAAGAGAATTTCTAAGCCAGGACTTAGAGTTTATGCTAAAGTTGAAGATGTACCAAGAGTTTTAAATGGTTTAGGTACAGCTATTATTTCTACTTCACAAGGTTTAATGACTGATAAAGAAGCAAGAAGTAAAAACTTAGGTGGAGAAGTTCTATTATATATTTGGTAGGAGATTAATATGAGTAGAATAGGAAATAGAGTATTAACTATACCAGCTAATGTAGAAATAAAACAAGAAAATGGAATTATTTCTATTAAAGGTCAAAAGGGTGAATTAAGACATGTTATTCCTGAAGGAATAGAAGTAAATGTTGAAGGTAACGAAATTAAAGTAACTAGAAAATCAGATTTATATAAACCTTTTCATGGTACTACCAATGCTTTAATATCAAATATGTTATTAGGTGTTACAGAAGGATATGTTAAAGGATTAGAAATAGTTGGAGTTGGTTATAAATTTCAATTACAAGGAAATAAATTAATTGTTCAAGCGGGATATTCAAAACCTGTTGAAGTAGAAGTTCCTGCAGGAATAGAAATAGAAGTATTAAATAATACAGAAATTAATATCAAAGGTATTAATAAAGAATTAGTTGGAGAATTTGCAGCTAATATTAGAAAAATAAGAAAACCAGAACCATATAAAGGTAAAGGTATAAAATATAAAGATGAAAAAATAAGAAGAAAAGAAGGAAAGAAGGCAGCTTAAGGAGGTAAAAAATGATAATAAAAACTAGTAGAAATGATCTTCGTAAAAAAAGACATTTGAAAATAAGAAAAAATATTCATGGTACACTTGAAATGCCAAGATTAAATGTATTTCGTTCTAATTCTAATATTTTTGCAAGTCTTATAGATGATGTTAATGGTAACACTTTAGTTTCATCATCATCATTAACTTTAAATATAAAAAACGGTAGCAATATTGAAGCTGCAAAAGTAGTAGGAAAGGATCTTGCAGAAAAAGCAAAAGCTAAAAAAATAAAAAAAGTTGTATTCGATCGTGGAGGATACTTATATCATGGTAGAGTACAAGCTTTAGCAGATGCGTGTAGAGAAGCAGGATTAGAATTTTAAGGAGGCCTTATGGAAGAAAAAGAAACTAAAAAAGTTGTAAGAAAGCCAAGAAGAATCCAAAAAGATAAAATGGTTAAGGCTAAATTATATGAAGAACAAGTTGTTGAAGTAAAAAGTGTAACAAAAGTAAATAAAGGTGGAAGACAAAGAAGATTTTCTGCACTTGTAGTTGTAGGTGATAGAAAAGGTAAAGTAGGAATAGGTATGGGAAAAGCAGCAGAAGTACCAGATGCTATTCAAAAAGCTTCTCAACAAGCAACTAAAAATGTAACAAAAGTATATATTGCAGATGGAGATACTGTATCTCATGAAGCTATTGGTAAAGTTGGAAGTACTAGAGTTATTTTAAAACCTGCTAAAGAAGGTACAGGACTTGTTGCAGGTGGAGCTGTTAGAAATATTTTAGAACTTGCAGGATTTAAAAATGTTGTTTCTAAATCTTTAGGAGCAAGAACTAAGAAGAATATGGCAGAATCTACAATAAAAGCTTTAAAAGAACAAAAGTCTCCAGAATATATTGCTAAGTTGCGTGGAAAAACTAAAGAGGAGATATTAGGATAATGAAATTACATGAATTAAAGAAATATGCTGGATCTGTTCAAGAAAGAAAAAGAGTTGGTAGAGGTCCAGGGTCAGGACTTGGTAAAACAAGTGGAAGAGGTCAAAAAGGACAAAAAGCAAGAAGTGGTTCAAGTATTCCAGCAACTTTTGAAGGTGGTCAATTACCTTTATATAGAAGAATACCAAAAAGAGGATTCAACAATAAATTTAGAACAGAATATGCTACTATAAATTTAACAGATCTTAACAGATTTGAAGATAACACAAATGTTACACCTGAATTATTAAAAGAAACAGGAATTATAAAAAAACAATTAAGTGGTATCAAAATATTAGCAGATGGAGATTTAGAAAAGAAATTAAAAATTTCAGCACATAAATTTTCTAAAAAAGCTATAGAAAAAATTGAAAAATCAGGAAGCTCATACGAGGTAATTTAATATGTTTTCAATATTAAAGCAATTAAAGAGTAGTAAAAATAAAGATATAAGAAAGAGAATTTATTTTACATTGTTCGCTTTATTTATATTCTTTATTGGTACTACAATAAAAGTTCCAGGAACTAAAGATTATACATCATCTTTAGGTTTTGTAGAGTTACTTAATGTAATGGGTGGTGGAGCGTTGAAAAGATTTTCGCTTTTAGCTCTTGGAGTAATGCCTTATATTACATCGGAAATTATAATGGAACTATTGCAAATGGATATTATTCCATATTTTAGTGAATTAAAGAAACAAGGTCCTGTAGGACGTCAAAAAATTACTAAAATAGGAAGATATTTAGGAATCTTTGTTGCTTTTATACAAGGGATAGTATTTTCATTTTTGATAAACGGTTCAAATTTAGCACCAACAAAAGTAATATATATTGCTACAGTTTTAACTGCAGGTACTGCATTTTTAATGTGGTTAGGTGATCAAATTACTAGAAAAGGTTTAGGTAATGGTTTATCTTTAATAATTATGGCTGGGATAGTATTTTCATTGCCAGAAATGTTTAAACAAGCATTTAGCATATTGATAACTTCAGGAAAATATCAATTTTGGATAGGATTACTCTTATTTATTGCATTCGTTATAGTATATGCATTAATAATAGTAGGAGTAGTATTCGTTCAAGAAGCAGAAAGAAGAGTTCCTATAAAATATGTTAATAAAACAACTACATTTGAAAGTAATGATAAATCATTTATGCCATTTAAGATAAATTCTGCTGGAGTTATTCCAGTTATCTTTGCATCGAGTTTGATGGCTATAATTTCAACCGTTGCTCAATTTACTAAAAATCAAGCTTTTATAAAATTTACTCAAAATTATTTAGATTATACTAAAATAACAGGGATTATAATATTTGCAGTATTAATTTATATATTTTCATATTTTTATACATATATTCAAATTAAACCTGAAGAATTGGCAAAAAATTTAAATGAAAATGGTGGTTTTATACCAGGTATTAGACCAGGTAAAGAAACAGAAAATTATGTTACAAAATTATTAATGAGTGTTACCTTTTTAGGAGGAGCATTTATAGTAATAATTGCAATTTTACCTATTTTATTTAATAAAATAACTAATTTACCTCAAGTTATTACTTTAGGTGGAACAGGATTGTTAATAGTAGTAGGAGTTGCTCTTGAAACATATAAGCAATTAGAAGGAAGCTTAGTAGCTAGAAATTATAAAAGGGAATATAGAAGAAAGTGAAAAATATAATTTTGATTGCTCCTCCAGGAGCAGGAAAAGGAACTTTGTCAGAAAAGTTAGTAAAAGCATATAATTATATTCATATTTCTACTGGTGATTTAATAAGAAAACATCCAGAATATATGAAAACTATAACATCTGGAAATTTGATATCTGATAATCAAATTATCGAAATTTTAAAAGAAGAATTACAAAAAATAAATGGAGATAAACATTTTATATTAGATGGTTATCCAAGAACATATGAACAAGTTGTTCATATGACTAATTTATTTAAAGAATTGAACATAACGGATTATATAGTAATTAATTTTGATGTTAATAAAGAAATATTAATAGATAGAATATTAAATAGAGTAATATGTAATAATTGTAAACATGTATATAATATTAAAGACTTAAAAGATAATAATAAGTGTCCTAATTGTGAATCTATAATTACTAGAAGAACAGATGATACATTAGAAACTTTTGAGAAAAGATATAATATTTATATTCAAAATATCGATGCTATATCAAAATATTTAAATAAACAAAATAAATTGTTTAAATTAGATAGTTATACAAGCGAAAATATTAAAGATTTAGATATAACTAAAATCTTAGGAGATATAATTTGATAACAATTAAAACAAAAGAAGAAATAGAATATATGAAAAAAGCCGGTGATATAGTCTATAAAACTCATATGTATTTAAAAGATTTTATAAAACCAGGTATTACTACAAAAGAATTAAATGATTTAGCAGATGATTTTATAATAAATAAATGCAAATCATATCCTTCATTTAAAGGGCTATATGGATTTCCAGGTACTATTTGTATAAGTGTAAACGAAGAAGTGGTACATGGAATTCCATCAGCTCGTAAATTAAAAGAAGGAGATTTAGTAAAGTTAGATATAGGCGCTAGTTATAAAGGATATCATGGAGATTCTGCATATACATATCCAGTTGGTAAAATAACTGAAGAAGAAGAGATGTTATTAAGAGAAACTAAAAACGCTTTATTTAAAGGAATAGAACAAGTTAAACCTGGAAATAGAATTGGTGATATTAGTTATGCAATTGAACAACATGCTAAAAAATATAATTTAGGAGTAGTTGAAGAATTATGTGGGCATGGGGTAGGAACTAAAGTTCATGAGGATCCTAATGTCTTAAACTATGGTAATAAAAATGAAGGACCTATTTTAAAAGAAGGAATGGTTATTGCGATAGAACCAATGCTTAATTTAGGTACTAAAAAAATATATATGTTAGATGATGATTGGACTATAATTACTGCAGATAAGAAAAAATCTGCTCACTTTGAACATACAGTAGCAGTAACAAAAGATGGTTATGAAATATTGACAGGAGATTGGAGATAAATGGCTCAAGGAAATATTGAGGTAGAAGGAATAGTGAAAGAAATACTACCTGGTGGAAATTTTAAAGTAGAATTAGAAAATGGATATTTAGTAGAAGCACATGTTTCTGGTAAAATCCGAATGAATTACATTCGCATTTTACCAGGTGATAAAGTGATATTAGAATTATCACCATATGATTTAACACATGGACGTATTAAATATAGAAAATAGGAGGAAAAATGAAAGTAAGAGCATCAGTAAAACCAATTTGTGATAAATGCAAAGTGGTAAAAAGAAAAGGAAGAATTGAAATTATTTGTGAAAATCCAAAACACAAACAAAGACAAGGTTAGGAGGAAGTAAAATATGGCTCGTATAAAAGGTGTAGATATACCAAATAATAAACAAGTTGTAATATCATTAACTTATATTTATGGTATTGGTAATTCAAGAGCTGCTGAAATATTAAAAGCAGTAAATATAGATCCATCAACAAAAGTATCTGATTTAAGTAATGATCAATTAGATTTAATTAGAGAAGAACTAAATAAATATTCATTAGAAGGTGATCTTAGAAGAGAAGTTAATATGAATATTAAAACAAAGATGGAAATAAAAAGTTATCAAGGTATTAGACATAAAAAAGGTTTACCTGTAAGAGGACAAAATACTAGAAGCAACGCTAGAACTCGTAAAGGTAAAGGAAAAACAGTTGCAAATAAGAAGAAATAGTTAGGAGGAAAATATGGCTTACAAACCTAGAAAAAGAAAAGTTAAAAAGAATATTCCAGAAGGATGTGCACATATCACTTCAACTTTCAATAATACTATAACAACATTTTCAGATGTTGAAGGAAATGCTCTAGCTTGGTCATCAAGTGGAGCTATTGGATATAAAGGTAGCAAAAAATCTACTCCTTTTGCTGCAGGTAATGCAGCAGAAGCAGCAGCAAAAAAAGCTTACGATTTAGGAATGAGAAAAGTAGAAGTATTTGTTAGAGGTTTAGGACCAGGTAGAGAAGCAGCTATCAGATCTATTGCAGGAGCAGGAATAGAAATTACAGCAATCAATGATGTTACACCAATCCCTCACAATGGATGTCGTCCACCAAAAAGACCACGTGGTTAATGAAAAAGGGAGGTATATTTCATGATTCAATTTGAAAAACCAAATTATAAAATTACAGATTATGTAGAAAATGATTTTTATGGAAGATTTGAATTAGATCCATTAGAAAGAGGATTTGGTTTAACTATTGGTAATGTTCTAAGAAGAGTAATGTTATCATCATTACCAGGTTCTGCAATAAGCAGTGTTAAAATAGAAGGAGTTTTACATGAATTCCAAACTATTCCTGGAGTAGTTGAAGATGTAACTACTATAATTTTAAATTTAAAAAGTATAGTAATTAAAAATCATTCAAAAGATTTAAAAGTTATTACATTAAAAAGTGATAAAAAAGGACCAGTAAAAGCATCAGATATAGTTACAGATTCTGATATTGAAATAATTAACAAAGATTTAATTATTTGTAACCTTGAAGAAGGTGGAAAAATAGATATGAAGATGACTGTATCTAATGGTAGAGGTTACTTAAGAAACGAAGAAAATAAACAATTATTAGATATTAAAGAAGTTGGAGTAATTGCAACAGATTCTAATTTTACTCCTATAGAAAGAGTATCTTATGAAGTAGAAAAAACAAGAGTAGGAAGAGATGAAAGCTATGATAAACTAATACTTAATGTATGGACAAATGGTTCAATGAAGCCAGAAGAAGCAGTAGCTTTAGCTTCTCAAATTGTTATAGAACATTTTCAAATTTTAACAAATTTAAGCAATATTTCTAATGTTACAGGTATGATGAAAGAAAAAGAAGTAGATCCTAAGAAAACTACTTTAGCAACAGCTATAGAAGATTTAGATTTATCTGTAAGAAGCTATAATTGTTTAAAGAAAGAAGGAATTTTATCAGTTGAAGAATTGACAGATAAAACAGAATTAGAAATTCAAAGAATTAAAAATTTAGGTAAAAAATCTTATAAAGAAATAATTCAAAAAATAAAAGATTTAGGACTTGAATTTAAAGAAGAAGACTAGGAGGCAAAATGGCATATAGAAAATTAGGCGTAGATAATAAACATAGAAAAAGTATGCTTTCAAATTTAACTCGTGAGATTCTTATGAAAGAAGAAATCAAAACAACAGAAGCTAGAGCAAAAGAAGCTCGTAAGTTTGTTGATAAAATGATTACTTATGGAAAAAGAGGAGATCTTACTTCAAGAAGAAAAGCATTAGCATTTTTAAGAAATGATAAAGAAGTAGTTAATAAAATTTTTAATGATTTAGCTAAAAGATATGAAACTAGAAATGGTGGATATACAAGAATAGTAAAATTACAAGAAAGAATTGGAGATAATACTTTAATCGTTTCAATTAGTTTAGTATAAAATGAGTTTATTTAACTCATTTTTTATTATATAATGACCTTAGTAGAGGAGATATGTTATGAAAAATAATAAAAAAATAATGATATCAGTACTAGTTATATCAATTTTAGTTTTAATATTTTCTTTAACTTATATATTTTTAATAAATAAAACTAGTGATAAAACATTACTTATGAAAAGTTTTGAAGAAATATCAAATGTTATAGAAAGTAATTTACCAAGTAAAGAAATAAAAGATTTTGTATTAAAAGGTGAAATAAGTTCAAATTTTTTTAATAAAATAAACTTTGAAATAAAAAACAAAAATACAGATTTTGAAATTTTAGTTAATAATACAATATTAACTTATCAAAATAAAGAAGCTTATATTTATAATTCGAATTTCAAAAACTTAGGCTTTTTAAAAAAGAAAGATTTAGTTAATTCTTCATTAGTTAATGATCAAAATTATAAAGAAAATTATATGATTATTAAAAATTCAATGATAAAAGCTTTAGAAAAAATATTAAAACCATCTAATTTTAAAAAAACTAAAGAAAAAGATATTGATAAATATCTTTTGAAAATAAATAGTGATGATATGGCCTCATTTTTCAAAGAATTATCTCAAGACAAAAAGTTTACAGATTTATATAAAAAACTTACTAATAAAGAATTTAATGATAAAGGAAATAGTGATTTTTCAAAGAAAGAAACCTTTGAATATGTAGTATATGCAAAAGATAATAAAATACAAAAAGTATTGATTAATAAAGAAATATCTGTAGTTTTTAATAATGAATATAAAACAGTTTATTACAAAAATAAAATTAAGAATAATACTATTTTTGAAAATGTTAATTTAAAATATAATAATATTAATTTTGATATGACTTTAACATCATCAAAATCTAATCAATATAATTATGATATAAAATATAATTATTTATCTAATACATATACATGGAAATTAATATATATAAAAGAAAAATATATAGAATTGACAGGAAATGATATTAACTTAAAAGTTAATATCGATATGAATAAAAATGTAACTTTAACAAAAGTTGATTCTACAGTAAGAGAAGCAACTAATGAAGAACTAGAAGGGATAGTAATTAACTTATTACAAACTATTATCAAAGCATGAGTTTAAAACAAGAAAAAAGAAACAGTTCTTTAAATTTATTAAAAATTATCGCTATTTTTATGATAGTCATTTTTCATTGTGTATATAAAGGTATAGAATTTGCAAAATTACCAGAATATAATAAATTTTTATATTATGTTTTCTTTCATTTTGGAGAAATTGGAGTAAATATTTTTATGATAATTTCTGGATATTTTTTGATAACTAAAAATCAAATAGAAAAGAAAAAA
>CAJPPJ010000010.1 GCA_905372515.1 uncultured Eubacteriales bacterium | reverse complement strand
GTATTTAATTTCATTTAATAATTTAGTATTTAATTTTTCTATTTCTATATAATTATCTCCTTTCTTATTTTTAGTATATATCTTACTTGCTGATAAAATGCTGAAGTTTTACTAAGTTTTTTCTTAATTTTTTATTCTTATATAAATTCCTCCTTTTTTATTTTATTAATTAGTTATTATTAGTTATCATTTAAAATTGTTATTGGTATTTTATTTTTCTTTTTTATACACCATCTCCTTTCATGATTTAAGTATATAATTTAATTACTGATAAAATGCTGAACTTTTACTAAGTTTTTACTTAAATAAAAAAAGATAATGTTATATTATCTTTTTTTATTACTAAACACTTACTGGATTAGACATAATTTCTAAAATTTTTTCAAAATTATCATCTTCTGCCATTATATTTCTTTTGATCATTCCACAATCACTACATTTATAAACTATTTTATATTTTTCTTTTTTTACTGGTTCGATTGCAACTGGTTGTAAAATTCCATGACAAGTACATAATCTATCTCCAGGATTTACATCTACATGTTTTGAACACAAACAATGAGGACAATGATTTCTTGCTGTATATCCTAATTTTTTTACTTCTTTTCCACAAACTTCACATATAAAATTTTCATCTATCATTGTAAATTTAGCTGTATCCGACATATTTTTTACTCCATTTTCGCTTTATGTTAGCACTATTTAAAAAATGTCAATTTACACACTTAATAAGTATTATAAATTAAATCTATTATCTTGTCTTTAATATACTTTCTTTATTTTTAACTATTAGATCTTCATCTAACTCTGGATCATAATCTACTTTTGTTCTATCTATAACTTCATTATTCCAGTTTCTAAGACCTTCTCTTACTATCGAATCATTTTCATTATTAATTGTTTCTTCTAATTCTTGACTTGTTAGTTTAGGAATATATGTAGTTAATCCGAAAACTCCTCCATTAATTCGCATTTCTTGAAGACCATGTTCATTAGATAATCTTAATTCTGTATTATATTTTACTTTCATCATAGCATCTTCTTTTTCTGCTGTATGAACTCTTGCTGTATCTATTCCATTTCTTCTAGTTGAAGATGCATATACCAATTGATTATCTGATGGTGACATAAAGCCATTCATATGACTAAATGCCATATCATATGAACTAGTTAACATATCTGTAACACTTTTATCAAATATCATATTGTCATATAATTTATAAATTCTTTCATACTCTATTCCATAAGAATTAAAAAAGTTTTGTTTATTACTAACAGTAATTTCAGTATCTACACCATTAATAATAGTAAAAGTAGCAGCTTTACTTTCTGTTTTTATTTGACCTGTCTTTTCATCTAATTCAACTTTTGTTAAATTATATTTAATTTCATCAAGATTTGAATTAACATTTTCATCCACTCTTGTTTGTATATAAAAAGTATTAGGATTACTTGTTAATTTAACTATCTTAGCTGAAGTTCTTCCATTTAGTGTATTATAATCAATTTCAATTTTATTTTCTTCTTTTTCTACTTTAATATTTTCTTCTGGAGCTTGTATAATTATACTTCTTAAATCTCCTAAAATACAGTTTCTATCAAATGCTGGATTTTTTCTAAATTGTTCATTGATTCCTAAGTGCATAACTTCATTTTCTATATTATTCAAATACTCATCTTTATTTACTATCATAACTATCTCCTATTTTTAATTTTAACATATTAAAATATGTTATGCTATTATTATTAATAAGAAAGAGAGATTAAAGAAATTATGTTACATGAAATGAAATTACAAGCTGAATATTATAACTTCATACTTAATGGTACAAAAAGAATTGAAATTAGATTAAATGATGAAAAAAGACAAAAAATTAAAATTGGAGATTCAATTAAATTTTTAAAAGAACCTGAATTAAAAGAAAGTTTTAATGCAAAAGTTATAAATTTAATAAAATACAAAAATTTTGAAGATATGTTTAAAGATTTTGATATTTCTGTTTTAGCAGATAAAACTATGACTAAAGAAAAATTATTAAATGTTCTTGAAAAATTTTATACTAAAGAAAAACAAGAAACTTATGGAGTTTTAGCAATTGTAATAGATTTAATAGAAAAAAACTAATTCAAAAGAATTAGTTTTAATTTACTTTATTGGTAGCGGCGAAGGGATTTGAACCCCTGACCTTCCGGGTATGAACCGGACGCTCTAGCCAACTGAGCTACACCGCCATAAGACAAATTAATTATAACTAATATTATATTCTTTTTCAAGAAAAATAATTATTTTTATATTATCTTATAAAAAGTAATAAAAGACCAATAGTTTTATTGGTCTTTTTTATTAACTAATATATTTCTTTTTTCTATGTTTACTAAATAAATATAGTGCAATTATTATGAATAAAATTATTATTAAAGTAAATGATGTTACTGAAGTATTAGGATTAGCTTTAATTTGATTTTCCATAAGTTTATTATATCTATTTAATAATGATGTATTTTCTTCTTCCGTTAAATTAATATTATTAATTGCTAAAGTAATTTGATCAATTAAATTTTCTCTTTCTTTAGCATCTTCTTTAGATAATTTAGTAACAGGCATACTTTTTATATCTTCTAATGCTTCTTGTAATGGCTTCTTATTTAATACTTTTACAGGTGTTAAAGAAAGTTTTCTTAACTCTTCTGTTCTCTTTTCTGATATTTCATTAAGTATTAAATTCTTAGCAGGTTTAATAACTCTATTTCTTCTAACCATTACTTGTGCCCTATAAAACGCTGTATATCCATGATTTTTAATAATATTATCTGCTGTTTCAATATCTTTAGTTATATTATTAGTAGAAGTTAAATAATCGTTTATTTTATTAATTTTTTCTTCTAAGGTATCTGTAGAATTTTCAATTTCTTTAGCTTTGAAACCATTTCTTAATTTTAACTTCTTCATTAATTTATCATAAGTATAATTATCTTTCTTTAAAGTTAATGATTTCAATTTACCAATTAAATCTGCTTCATTAGTAAATACATCTAAGTTATCTAATTCTCCATCTAAATATATATCTTTATATTCAGATTTTTTTATTTCTTCAATTAAATTTTTAACATAATCTTTATCTAATTTTAATTGTTTTTCTTTTTCCTTTAATTCTTCTAACTTAGTTGCAAAATATTTACCTTGTTCTAAAGATGGATTAGTTTTTAAATTTTCATAAAGTGTCTTTAACTCATTTAATACACTATAATATGCTGTTAATGAATCCATAGTATAGAAATTCAAATCTGTTCTTTCTTTTAAATCACTTTCTTTAAGTGCTAAAATTCTTATTTTTCCATATTGATATTCTAATTCAAAAAATCCACTCTTCTTAACAGTTATCTTGGAATCTTTATATTCTAATCCTTCTGGTAAATCTAAAGCTATATCTTTTCCATCTATATCTTTTAAAACTAAATCATACGTTTTATTAACATCAACTAACATATTAATAACTTGATCATTAAATAATACCTTTTTCTTTACATCTTTTAACATTTCTTTAAATACACTTATATCACTAATAGAATTATGTGAATAATCTACTTCTTCTATGTTAAATGGCTTAATTTCTTTTAAATTTAAATTACTAATATTTAATGATTTTAATTTTTTAAAATTATCTACATTAATATCTTTTATTTTAGTAGATGAAATATTTAATTTTGTTAAATTAAGATTATCTTTTAAATCTACTTTTTCTATATCGTTATTTGCTACTTCTAATACTTCTAAATCTTTTAATTCTTTAGTATCTATTTCTTTTAATTCATTGTTATTAACTATTAAAGAACTTAGTTTTTTTAATTTTGTTAAATCTATTGTTTTTAATTTATTATTACTTAAATTTAAGTCTTTTAATTTTGTTAATTCTTTTAAATCTATTTCTTCTATTTTATTATTAGATAAATTTAAAACTTCTATATTTTTATTATTACTTAAATCTAGATTTTTAATATGTGCTTTTTCTGCTTTTAAAATTTGAAGTAATAAATTATCTTTAATATTAAATTTTTCTAAATATGTATCAGATATATTTAAACTTTTTAATTTTTTATATTTAGATAAATCTAAATTAGTAATATTAGTATTAGATACATTTAAGTCTTCTAAATCTTCTAAATTTCTAATAAATTCTATATCTTTAAACTTAGTTGATCCTATATTTATTCTTTTTAATTCTTTGTTTACTATTACATCTTCTATATCAGTAGCTTCTATATCTAAACTTGTTAAATTAGAAAAATATGATAACTCTTTTATTTTATTAAAAGATAGATCTAATTCTTCTATTTTTAAGTCTTAAACTTATAATATCTTTCATATTAGTAAGTTTTATTTCTGATATATTATTATTACTAAGATCTAATTTTTTAATCTTAGATATAGGTAAAGTGTCAAACTTAGACAAGTTGTTTTTAGATAAATTAAGATATTCTAAATTTTTATTAAAATTAAGATTTATTCTTTCTAAGTTATTATTAGATATATTTAAATTAGTTAATAATTCATTATATCTTAAATTAACTTTTTTTAATTGATTGTTTTCTAAATTTAATTCTCTTAAATTAGATAAGTATTCTACTCCATTTAATTCTTTTATTTCTTTATTACTTAAATCCATTACTTCTATTTTATTAAGTAAATCTTTTTCTATATCATATAAAGATAATAAATCAAAATCTTTTTTAACTTTATCAGCACCATAAATAGCAGTTAATACTTCTTTTCTGAATATATCATCTTTAAATGCATCTTTATAACTTTGATTATAATTTCTTTCTAGCTTTTCTTCTACTTCAACACTAGCTAAAAAGACCTTTCTATTATTGTTATAAATAAAAAGTAAACTAACACTTAAAAATAAGAAAAATATACCTATGTACCAAATACTATATTTCTTCATATATAACTACCTTATTCTAATAAAAAGTATATCATAAATGATTTATCATAGCTATAAATTATTATCTTTATAGAATATTTAGTAAATAAAAAAGAATCTATATTATAGATTCTCTTACAAATGCTTTAACATTAACATTTATATAAACTTTTACTTTCGCTTTATCTCTAATTTTAATAAAACCTAAACCTGGTATTACAAAATCTGAATTATCAGGTATTTCTACTTCATAAGAATAGTAATTCTTACATCTATTACTCTTTAAAAAACTAAATCTTTCTATTTTTACATTAAGTGATGTATAAATAGTAAAACTATTTTTTTCTCCGGATATATAATCAAGTCTCATATAATCATCTAATATAATAGTTTGATTCTCTTTTAATTGATAAGTCTTAGGTTTATAAGCTTTCTTTGAATTAAGTTTTTTCATATCCTTTAGATCAACATAATTCAAAATATTACCATTTGATATATAACCTGGTGTATCTATTAAAACTAAATCTTCTTCTAAATTTAATTTAATATTACCTACTGTTGTACCAGGAAGAGGAGATATAGTTAAAGTACTAAGATTTTTAGAATAACAAGATACTAGTTTATTTATTAAACTACTCTTACCTACATTAGAATTACCAACTATATATACATTTTTACTAGTTTTATATTCTTTTATTTTTTCAATTAATTTATCTAAATTAAAATTAGTATTAGCACTTACTAATATATAATCTAAAAAATTAGGATAAATTTTTTTAAATTTTTGAATTAAATGTTCTTTATTAATATTAGTTAGTAAATCAGTTTTATTAATTACAAGTATTTTAGGATTTTTAATATCCAATAACTTTTCTGTTAAATTTATTATATCTATGACATATATAACTAAATCTTTTTTATTTTTTATATTTTTCATATCAAAATTAGCAGTTACTTCTGATTTATATTCACCATAATGTTTTAATCTAAAACATCTAGTACAATAATCAGTATTAATATCCAATATATAACCTGGTAATTTAACATTAGTCGTTTGGAGTTCTATACCACATCCTAAACATTTTTTAGCCATAATACCTTCCTCTTATTAATATTTTTTTCTTTTCTAATTCCCTATATAAAGGTTCTTCTTTTAACTTTTTCATTATTTTTACTAAGATAAAATTATAATTAGTTATCGGATCTACTAATATAGACATAATATTATAGTTATTTGCAAGTTTTATATCAGTTAAAAGTCTATCTCCTATTAATACTACATCTTTTTTATCATAATTTTTCATTATTTTATTTAAATTATACTTAAATGGTTTCATTGAAAAAGAATAACATTCTAAATCTAATTGATTTTTAATTTTATCACTTCTAAATCTAGGTGAATTAGTAAGTAAAAATATTTTAAAATCTTTTTTCAATTTTTGAATTAACTTTATAGTTTTCTCATTTACTTTTGTCTCATTAGAAGGAATTAAAGTATCATCTATATCATAGATTAATACTTTAATTTTCTTTTGTTTTAATTTTTCATAATTTATAGAAAATACATCTTTTTGATATATATCAGGTCTATAAATCTTCATCTTCTTATCCTTTTTAAATCTTCATTAGTTAATTCTTTAGTTGCAAATAAATCTTCTTCTGTTTCTTCTTTTATTTCTTTTTGTTTATTACTTTTTACTGGCATATTTTTATCTTTTATTTTCTTATATAATACTATTCCTAAAATTATAATTATTATTACGATTACAAAAGCAAAAAAGTTAATTCTATTATCTTTCTTAAAGTATATTTCATACTCTTCTTTCTTACCATCTATTCCCTCTATAGTAATAGTGATAGTTTGATTAGGTTTAAGTAATCTAGATAAATTTTTAGTTTTATCCACATCTATACTCATAGTAACATCGACATATTCACTTTTTTCTTGTGTTTTATATATAATTTTTAAATTATCTATCTTATCTTTATTGTAATATACTTCATATCTATTAGTATTTTTATTAAAGTTTATCTTATAACCTGATAATGATAATAATTCTAGTTTTTTAGATATCTCTTTATCTATATTATAAACTTTTAAAGTATAAGTGTTTTCTTCACCATTTTCACTCTTAACTATTATTTTATAAATATTTTCACCTTTTACTATAGTTTTAGGTTTTTCTATTTTATATGTTGCTTGTGAATCACTAGTTATAGCTTCTATTTTAACATCATCTACATTTGTTATTTTATATAGATAAACTTTATAAGATAAAGTATTAGTTTCAAATTTTTTAATATTTTTACCATTTATAATGATACTTTTTAAATAATTATCACTTTTTCTTTCATCTTTTCTTGTTATTTTTAAATTATAAGTCTTAGTATCTCCACTTTCTGAAATTACAGAAATATTAAAATTGTTCACTCCGTATTCTAATTTTTTCTTACCTGTACCAGCTACTGATGCTTTAGAATCCTCAGAAGTAGCAGAAATAGTAATTTTATCTACATTACTTTCTACTGCAATTTCATAATCTGTTTCAGTTTTTGAAAAGTTAGATATTTCTTCATTATCTAATTTTATAGTTGATAAAAAATTATTATTTGATTTTAAACTTATATTTTGAGTAAATTCTCCAACTTGTTTAATTTCTGCATTCTTACAAAAATTACTTTCTGTACTTGTTTCACTAGGATTTCCCATACAAGCTAAACCTGAAATTTTAATAGTTGTATTCTTACTAGAAGTATTTTTATTAGCTTTAAATATAAAATTAGCTAAAGATATACTTCCACTTGTTCCATTAGTATTAAAAACAAAAGTGTTACTATTTATATTATTACTTCCAGTAACTCCTTCTTTATTATTTATAGATACTAATTTAACATCATTAGAATCATATGTAACTGTTACTTTATAAGAATAAATACTAGATGTTGAATTAACATTAAAATCAAGTGAAAGTGTTTCACCAGGACTAACTTGATTTTTTCCTACTAAAGTATTAGTTATATTATCTGCTTTAACAATTAATGTAGTTAATAAAAGAATCATTATTAAACATACTTTTTTTCTTATCGAATTCATAAATCTCCTTCAATATATAAATTTATATATCGGTATTAAACAAAAATATAATACATTATAATTATATCATAGGTTTCTAATAACAAAACTTATTTACATCTTTTTTGACAAGTAAAAAATTATAGATGTTTAAGTTCATTTTTATTAATTTTTTCATATTTTTTTACTATTTTTCTATCATAAAAATATATTTTACCACTTGGTAATAATAGTACTCTTTCAATACCTAGATTATCTACAAATTCAGGATTATGCGATACTACTAACATAGTTCCCTTATAATCTTTAAAGGTTTCAGCTATTATTTTTTGAGTATCTTTATCTAAATGATTAGTAGGTTCATCTAAAATAAGTAAATTAGCTTTTGATAAAGATATTTTAGCAAGTGCTACTCTTGCTCTTTCCCCAGGTGATAATGTTGATACTTTTTTATAAATATCATCTTCAAAAAATAAAAATCTTCCTAAAAAACTTCTTAATTTTTTATCAGTTATATCTACATCATTAAAATTTTCAAATATAGTCTTATTTTTTTCTAATATTTCATGCTCTTGAGCATAATATGCTAGTTTTACTTTTGTACCATAATTTATCTCTCCACTATTAGGTTCTAAATTTTTAACAATTAATTTTAATAATGTTGATTTACCTACTCCATTTTGACCTACTATTAAAAACTTCTCTCCTCTTTCTATTTCAAAAGATAAATTGTGAATTATATAATTTTTATCATACTTAAAATATAAATTTTTAGCTTTTATTGGTATTACAGAACTTTCATTTTCTATATCCATATCTACTTTAACTTGTTTTTGAGTTTTAATAACTTCTATTTTTTCTCTTTTTAATTTTTCTAACTTTTTTTCTCTATCTTGGACTACTCTTTTTCTTTTACCTGAAGATGACGAATACTTATCTATAAAAGTTTGTAATTTTTTTTCTTTTTCTGCTTCTATTTCTATTAATCTATTCAAAGTCTTTTCTCTTTCATTATGAACTTTTATAAACTTGTTATAATTACCATCAAAAAGTTCCATTTTTTTCGTTCTTTTATCGATAAATAATATTTTAGTAGTTATTTCATTTAAAAACTCTATATCATGAGAAATAACATAAAGACTTCCTTTATATTCTTTTAAATAATTAGTAACAAAAGCTTTTGTATCTTCATCTAAATGATTAGTAGGTTCATCTAAAAGCATTATCTCAGGAGAAGCATAAAGAAGTCTTGCAAATGTAATTTTAGATTTTTGTCCTCCAGAAAGATCACTAAGTTTACTATTTAATAAAGTGTCTTCTATTTTCATACCATAAACTATCTTAAGTAAATCTTCTTCTGCTTCTAAATATCTATAAAATTGTAATTTTTGTTCAATTTTGTCTACTTTTTTAAATAATAGTTTTTGCTTATTTTCACTTTGTTCTTTTGCTATTTCTTCATATGTTTTTTGTAAATCTTCTTCTAATTTTTTTATAGGTCTTCCACTTTCTAAATATGAAAAAACATCTATTGATAAATCACTTACTTCATCTTCTAAAACTTGAGGTATCAAATCAATATTATAATCTTCTTTTATAATTATTTTTCCTTCATCTGGTTCAAGTCTTTTCATAATAAGTTTAAAAAATGTTGATTTACCTGCTCCATTTACTCCAACTATTCCTACTTTTTCATTTTCAGGTATATCTAAATTAACATTTTTAAATATTTCATGAACACCAAAAGATAATGATAAATTTTTAATTTTCATGTTTACCTCTATTATCTAAAAAGAAAATACACATTTTAAAGTGTATTTTATTATTTATTTTGGTGCCACGAGTGGGACTCGAACCCACATGAATTGCTTCGCACGATTTTGAGTCGTGTGCGTCTACCAATTCCGCCATCATGGCAGCAATCTAATTATATCATAAAATATAATTAGATTAATATTTATTATTCTGTTTCTAACTCTATATTTTCTATTTTATAAGAAGAGTCTATTATATTAAATTTAATATTTTCAATAGTAAGTGTAGCTTTAAAATCTTTTAAAGCATCTTCTATATTCTTCTTTATTTCATCACTACAAGATATTTCAAAATTCTTAATAATTGTTTTTAAAGAAACATTATTAACTGTTTTATAACCTCTTACATCACTAATTATATCTATTAATACTTCACTTTTTTCTAGATTAAAATCATAATCTAATTCTTTTAACTCTTCTAAATGAATCGATAATTTATCATGATATATTTCTTGATATATTTCTTCAGTTATAAAAGGAAAATAAATAGAAAAGTTTATTAAAAGTTTTTTAAGTAAAATAAATACTGTTTTTTGACCTGAATATCTTGCTTTATCTCCAAATTCTTCTGGTCTATAAAGTCTATGTTTAACTATTTCTATATAATTATCACAGAAATTCCAAAAGAATTTTTCTAAACTATTAAGAGCTAAACCTACTTCATAATGATCTAAATATGAAATAAATTGAGATTCTAAATCTTTATATTTTTGTAAAATATACTTATCAAAATATTCATAATCATTAAATTCTTTATCTTGATAATCTTCTAAATGCATTTCTATAAATTTAGAAACATTCCAAATTTTATTAATTAATTTTTTAGCTCTAAGCAATGTTTCTTCTGAATAAGCTATATCTGTTCCTAAACGACCAGATGCTGTCCAATATCTTACTACATCACTAGAATAATTATCAATTAATTCTATAGGATCAAATTTAGAATTCCCCTTACTCTTAGATATTTTTTCACCTTTAGATGCCATTACAAAACCTGTAATCATTACATCTTTCCATGGAAATTCTTTAAAGTGATAGAAACTCTTAACTATTGTATAAAAATCCCAAGTTCTAATAATATCACTAGAATTAGTTCTAAGAGACATAGGTCTTAATATATCTTCATAGTTTTCTTTTTCACCATAATGCATATTTATAAGAGGTGTTACTGAACTAGTAGCCCAAGTATCTAAAACATCTGTTTCTGCTATTACTTCTTCTCTCTTATAACCTTTTGGTAAATCTATTAATGGATTAACTGGCAAGTCTTTTTCATCTGCTACTATTACTTCTAAAGTATCTTTTTTATACCAAACAGGAAATGGTACTCCAAAATATCTTTGACGAGAAATACACCAGTCCCATGCTATATTTTTAACCCATTCTTCATATCTTTTTTTCATGAAACTAGGATTCCAATTTATTTTATTACCTTGTTCTAATAGTTCATCCTTATGGTTAATTATATCTATAAACCATTGATTCATAACAGAATATTCAACTTCTTTACCACATCTTTCATGAACTTGAACTTCATGTTCTATTTCTTCTTGTTTAATTAAAACATTTGCTTCTTTTAAATCTTCAATTATTTTTTCTCTAGCTTCTTTTATTTTTAATCCACCATATTTATCTATTGAATCTTTAATTCTACCATCTTCAGTAAATATATTTTTAAGTTGTAAGTTATACTTTTTCCACCACTCTATGTCTGTTTGATCTCCAAAAGTACAACACATAACTACTCCAGTTCCTTTATCAAGTGCTACTTTATCATCAGCTAATATTTTAACTTCTTCATTAACTACTGGAATAACTGCTGTTTTACCTATTAAATGTTTATTTTTTTCATCATTTGGATTAACGAACACTGCAACTATTGCAGGTAATAATTCAGGTCTTGTAGTAGCAATAGTAAAGTCAAAATTATCTTCTTTTGTAGTAAAGTTTATATAATTAAATAATGTTTTAAGTGTCTTAGTTTCTAACTCTGCTTGTGCAATAGATGTTCTACATTCATTACACCATAATGCTGGACTTTCTTTATGATATGCTAAGTTTTTCTTATATAAATCTAGAAATGACTTTTGACTTATTTTAATAGATTCATCACTAACTGTCTTATAAGCATGATTCCAATCACTACTTATACCTGCCTTTGTAAATAATGTTTTAAAATCTTTTTCATATTTATCAGTTATATTGTAACAATGTTTTCTAAAATCTTCTCTTGATAGTTCATGAGCTCTTAAAGATAATTCTTTTTCTACTAATCTTTCACTAGGTAAACCATTATCATCAAAACCAAATGGATAAAAAACATTAAAACCTCTTAATCTTTTATATCTTGCTAGCATATCTCCTTGATTATAAGAAAAGATATGTCCTATATGTATCTTACCATTCACTGTTGGTGGAGGTGTATCTATTGAATAAACTGTTTTATTATCATCTCTTTGAAAAGCATAAACCTCTTGTTCTTGCCAATACTTACTCCATTTTTCTTCTTTTTCTTTAAAAGAATATTTTTTATCTAACATTTTTCCTCCTAAAAAAAGCACTTCTTTATATTAAAGAGTGCTTTACACGGTACCATCTTCCTGTTTTTCTTAATTAATATAACGGTATAACCGTCTTACTCTACTTAATTTCAAGCAAGAAACTCCCAAGCTACATATTATAAATCTCTTTTAAACTTCCACCAACCGTTTAATCTCTTTAAATTAATTTATAATACCTCTTGATCAATGTCTATATAAGATATGATAACAAATTTATTAAATTCTTTCAATCTTAATTAAATCTGTATCTTTATTGTTACTTCCTCCAGTAACTATTACTAAATCTCCACTTGATAAGTTTAAACTTTCTTTTGTCTTAGTCTTACTTTCTTCAATCATTTCTTCAATAGTATCAAATTTATTTACTACTATTGGTGATACTCCATAAGCAAGTGATAAGAATCTAGCAGTTTTTTCATCTATACAAGTAGCTACTATTTTTAAGTTTGGTCTTAATGTACTTAAAAGTACTGCTGTTTTACCAGTTGTTGTTGGTACTATAATACATTTAGCTTCTAATTCTTCTGTTGCTAAATTAGCAAGTCTTGCAATAGTTGATGCTATTTGATCTTCTCCATAATATGGTAATACTTTTCTCATTAAATCAGGATTTGCTTCTGAAGTTTTACATAAAGTCTTCATATATCTTACTGTTTCAACTGGATATTGACCTATTGTAGTTTCTCCACTTAACATAACTGCATCTGCCATATCAAATACTGCATTACATACATCAGTAAGTTCTGCTCTTGTTGGTCTTGGTGAAGAAATCATACTTCCCATCATTTCAGTTGCAACTATAGCAAGTTTATTTTTCATTTTAGCTTTCTTAACAAATTTCTTTTGAATTATAGGTACTTGTTCTACATCTACTTCTAATGCTAAGTCTCCTCTAGCAATCATAATACCATCTACTTCATCTAATATTTCATCAATATGTGTTAAAGCTGAATAACTTTCTATTTTAGCAATTATCTTAGGTACTTCAAATCCTAATGATTTAACATATTCTTTTACTTCTAAAATATTATCTTTTGTTTGTACAAATGATAAAGCTAAGAATGTAGTACCATTTTCTAAAGCTTTTTTAATCATGATTCTATCTTTTTCTTCTAAGAAATCTACATCATAGAAAAGCCCTGGTACATTAACTCCTCTTCTATCTTTAATTTTACAATCATTTGCAATTAAACATTTAACTTGATCATTATTTACTTCTTCTACTTTTAAAGTTAATAAACCATCATTTAAATAAACAGTATCTCCTACTTTTAAATTATCTATTAAACTCTTATTATTAATTGTAAATTTTGTTTCATCACCTACTATGTTTTCTCTTACTATATTAACGTAATTTCCTTTTGTTAAAGTTACTTCTCCGTTAACAAATGTACCTGTTCTAATTTTAGGACCAGCTATATCAAATAATAATGCTACATTAGTATTTAATTCTTTGTTTACATTATTAACATTGCTTACAACTGCTCTTATTTCTTCATCTGTTGCATGACTACCATTTACTCTAGCAACATTCATTCCTTCTTTTACTAATTCTTTAAATACTTCATAATTATATGTCGATGGACCTATAGTACATATTAATTTTGTTTTACTATCTTCTAACATTTTTTTCCTCCGCATGTAACATTATGCCATAAATCAAAAAAAAAACCAACTAATTTTTGGTCTTTTTTTTATAAATTACTTATTATTTAACTCTGCTAAATATGCATCTTGTAACATATCTTCTATATTATAAGTAGTAGTAAAATCTAAAAGTTCTTTTGCTTTTTTAGTATCTGCATAACAAGTTGCAATATCTCCTTTTCTTCTTTCTACTATCTTATATGGAATTTTAACTTTATTAACTTTTTCAAATTTTTTTATTAATTCTAAAACACTATTTCCTTTACCTGTTCCTAAATTTACTTTTAAAATACCTTTGTTATTCTTCATGTATTCTATAGCTTTTACATGTCCTATAGCAAGATCTATTACATGTATATAATCTCTAACTCCACTACCATCAACTGTATCATAGTCATTTCCAAATACATTTAAACTTTCTAATTTTTTAGTAGCTACTTTAACTATGTAAGGTACTAAATTATTAGGTATTCCATTAGGATTTTCACCAAGTAAATGATTTTTATCTGATCCTACTGGATTAAAATATCTTAATATTACTATATTCATATCATTATCTGCTTTATATACATCTTCTAATATTTGTTCAATAAAAAATTTAGTTGTTCCATAAGGATTAGTAGTAGATAATGGATGTTTTTCATCTATTGGTAAATATTTAGGATCACCATATACTGTAGCACTTGAAGAAAATACTATATTTTTAACATTTTCTTCTTTCATTACTTCCAATAAAACAAGTGTTGAAATTAAATTGTTATCATAATATAAAAGAGGTT
The DNA here is from genome assembly GCA_905372515.1 of uncultured Eubacteriales bacterium. Lineage (GTDB taxonomy): Bacteria > Bacillota_I > Bacilli_A > RF39 > UBA660 > CAJPPJ01. Next base: position 5,795 of record CAJPPJ010000010.1, on the reverse strand, counting down.
TTGCTACTGATTCACCTACTGCTTTTAAACCTGCAAAATGAATTACAGAATCTATTTTTTCTCTTTGAAATATTTTTGTTAATTTTTCTTTGTTTCTTAAGTCTTCTTCATAAAACTTAACTTCTTTTTTAGTTATAGTTTTTATCTTTTCTAATACTTCTATATTAGAATTAACTAGATTATCTATTATAACTACTTCATAATTGTTTTTTAAAAGTTCTACAACTGTATTAGAACCAATATATCCCATTCCACCTGTTACAAGTATTTTCATATTATTTCTCCTTTACTTCTATTCCAAGTTCAATAAGTTGTTTATCATATACACCACTTGGAGATGAGCTCATTAAATCTGTTGCTTTTAAAGTTTTTGGAAAAGCTACTACATCACGAATATTATCAGTACTTTGTAAAATCATTAAAAGCCTTTCTATTCCAATACCAACTCCTGCATGAGGAGGAGCCCCATAATTAAATGCTTCCATAAAGAATCCAAATTTATCATTAGCATCTTCAATAGTCATTCCTATAGCTTCAAATACTTTAGCTTGTAATTCTTTATTATGAATTCTAACTGAACCTGAAAGTAATTCATAACCATTTAATACTAAGTCATAAGCTCTAGAATAACAATTTTCTTTATCTGTTAAAAGTTTATCAACATCTTCTTTTTTAGGTGAAGTAAAGGGATGATGTGCTGATACATATCTACTTTCTTCTTTATCATATTCATACATTGGAAATTCTGTAACCCATAAGAATTTATAAATATCTTTATTAATTAAATCATGTTCAAGTGCTAAATGTTTTCTTAAAAAACCTAAACTTGTTTTAACTTCTTCATATTTACCACTAGTTATAAAAACAATATCATTGTTTTCTAGATTTAAATATTTTCTTAAAGTTTCTTTATCTTTATCAGTTATAAACTTATCAAAAGAAGTTTTAACTTCGTTATTTTCTATTTTTAAATTTAAAAGTCTATTATCTGTATATGTTTTAAATAATTCATTTAATTTATCTATATTTTTTCTAGAATACTTATCTGCTAAATTTTTAAGTACTAAACAGTTTACTTCATCTTTTAGTATTTCTATATTAATTATATCTTTTAAATCAATTATTTTCATATCAAATCTTAAATCAGGTTTATCTGATCCATAATCTCTTATAGCATCAACATATTTCATTCTAGGAAATTCTGTTATTTCAATATTTTTTAATTTTTTAAAGATTTCTTTCATTAAATTTGATACTAAGGTATAAATATCTTCTTCATCAACAAAGCTCATTTCTATATCTAATTGAGTAAATTCAGGTTGTCTATCACTTCTTAAGTCTTCATCTCTAAAACATCTTGCAAGTTGAAAATATTTTTCCATTCCTCCTATCATCAGTAATTGTTTATATACTTGAGGAGATTGTGGTAAAGCATAAAAACTTCCATTATAAAGTCTAGATGGAACTAAATAGTCCCTTGCACCTTCAGGAGTAGCTTTAGAAAGAATAGGTGTTTCTACTTCTATAAAATCTAAACTATCTAAATAATTTCTTATAATTAATTCTAATTTATGTCTTGTTATTAAATTTCTTTGTAGTTCTTCTCTTCTTAAATCTAAATATCTATATTTTAATCTAGTATCTTCATTCGATAATTCTTCATTTAATTCAAAAGGAAGAGTTAAAGATTTATTTAATATTTCTATTTCTTGTAAATCTATTTCTATATCTCCTGTTTTTAATTTAGGATTTTTACTTTCTCTTTCTTTTACTATTCCTTTTATTTTAACAACATATTCTTTTTTTAATGTTTTAACTATATCTAAACAAGGATTATCTTCTTTAACAGATACTTGAATTATTCCACTTCTATCTCTTAAATCAATAAAAGTAATAAAACCCTGATCTCTTATTTTATTAATCCATGCATATAACGTTACTTCTTCACCTAAGTTTTTTAAACTTAAATCTGTATTCATGATTTTTTTCATATATTCTCCTTATTTTAAATATTCTAATATTTTATCTATTTCTATTTCTTCTTTTATAGAATTTAAAGTATCTTTTATTTCTACTTTTCCGTATTTTAATTTTTCATCATTTATAAATATTAAATATCTACTATTTAAATTATCTGATTTTTTAAATTGAGATTTTAATGACTTGCTTTCTGTATCAAAATCTACTCTTTTATTATTATTTCTTAAGTATCTTGCTAATTTTAAAGCTTCTAATCTTTCGGAGTCTGATAAAGCTAATATATATGTTAAATCTTCTGTTTCTTTTGGTAATTCAAGTAAACTTAAGAATCTTTCCATACCTATTGCAAAACCAAAAGCACAAGTATCATCTCCTCCTAATTCTTTAACCAATCTATTATATCTTCCACCACCACATATAGTAGAAGAATCAACTTCTATTTCAAATACTAATTCATCATAATAATCTAGTCCTCTTACTAAATTATCATCTATTTCATAATCTATATTTAAACTTTTTAAGTATTCTTCTATTTTTTCAAAATATTTTTTAGATTTTTCACTTAAATAATCTCTAATCTTAGGAGCTTCTTTAAAGAAATCTTTTTCTCTATCTATCTTACAATCAAGTATTCTAAGTGGATTAGTAACTAACCTTCTTTGACAATCACTACATAAATTATCTTTATAATTATTAAAATGATCTATTAATAATTTTTTATATTTTTCTCTTGTTTCTTTATCTCCTAAAGTATTAATTTTTAATTTTATATTTTCTAATCCTAATCTATTAAATATTTCTATTACTGCAGATATTACTTCCATATCTATTAAAGGATTAGATTCTCCTAAAACTTCTATTCCAAATTGAGTAAATTCTCTATATCTTCCTTTTTGTGGTCTTTCGTATCTATACATTGGTTCTAAATAATAAAATTTAACTGGCTTTACTAAGTTATTAGTCATTTTATTTTCTATATAGCTTCTAACAACTCCAGCTGTACCTTCAGGTCTTAAAGTTAAACTTCTATCTGATTTGTCTTTAAATTCATACATTTCTTTACTAACTATATCAGTTTCTTCTCCAACACCTCTTCTAAAAAGTTCACTATTTTCAAATACTGGAGTCCTAATATAATTTATATTATATATTTCCATTACTTCTTCTATAACCTTCTCTGCCATCTTAAACTTTTTAGCTTCTTCACCATATAAATCATAACAACCTTTTGCTTTACTAATAATCATTTTTACCTCCTAAACAAAAAAAGATACTACCTTATAAGGGCGAAATGCCGCGGTACCACCTTACTTTTTTCTCTTATAATTATCGCTTATCAACGCTTCTTTATTTTTTTAGATGTCTTCATAAATAAAATCATTAATGTTTACACCAACCACATTATCTCTTTGTTTTTTCTATTTATTACTATTTCTATAAGAAGATTTATTTTATTATATAGTTTTTATTTATAATTATCAATAGTATATTTCATTAACTCTAATCTTCTAGATTCTTCTGGATTATCAAATTTAAATCTTTCTATTCCACCAGGATAATTTATCGCTTTTTCATAAAGATTTTTATATTCTATTTCTAAATATTTTTTATCACTCATTTTAAAAATACTAATCATATCTTTATCATTTTTAGTAAGACTTGCCTTTTGCGGATTTATTTTTTGAAATATTTGATAATAAGCTTCTTTATATTTTTGTGGATATTTCATTTTAAAAATACTAAGCTTTTTTAAAACATCTTCATTACTTAAATTAGAAGAATCATACTTTATTGCAACATAAAGAATTTTTCTTGCAAGTTGTGCTTTTTCATTTTTCTTTTCTTCTAATTTTTCTTGTAACTCATTATAAAGACTTATATCTATTTGTTTTTCTTCCATAAATAGTCCTACTTTCTTAATCTTATTTTACAATATTATAATTAGTTATATATTAATAATAATTAAAATAAGATTGTTTATGTAAATTACCAGTTATGATTAAAATAATAATTGTTTTTCAATTCATCTTCTAAAGTAGTTTTTTCTCCATGACCTGGATATATAGTTATATCTTTTGGAAATTTTTTAATATATTCAATAGAGTTTTTCATATCTGCTACATTTCCACCTAAATCACATCTTCCAATTTCATGTTTAAATATAAAATCTCCACTAAATAAAACTTTATCTTTTTCAAAGTAAATACTTATAGAATCATCTGTATGACCTTTGGTAATAAGTCTTTTAAACTTAAAACTTCCTATTTTATTATCATCTAATAAGTTACTATAATCATATATTTTATATTTATCTTTAAAATTAGGAAGTGCACCTATATGATCGAAATGATAATGAGTAACTATTACTCCTAAGATTTTTTTATTATCAGTATTTTTTATAATTTCTTCATAATCATCAGCTGGATCTATTATTAATATTTCATTATTATTTTCTAATATATAACAGTTAGTTTCTAAACTACCTAATATCAATCTTTTTATTTTCATAAAATCCTCCTAATAAAAAAATGCTAATATAATTATTTAGCATCTTTAGTATTTTCTTCTTTTTTAATTACTTGTTTACCTTTATACATTCCACATTTTGGACATGCTCTATGAGCTTTTATTGCTGTCTTACAATTTGGACATTCAAATAAATTAACTGCTTCTAATGCATTATGAGATCTTCTCATTCTTTTTCTTGTTTTTGATACTTTTCTAAATGGTACAGCCATGATACACTTCCTTTCTATAGTTTTAAAATAATTTTTAAAATTTAATACAATAATATATTACACATTTATACTCTCTATGTCAAACAAGATTTAACAATTGATAAATTATTTTTATCATATTAAAATATCTAGAAAGAGGTTTTATGAAAAAGATTGGTTTAATTGTAGAATATAATCCATTACATAATGGACATTTAATACATATAGAAAATGCTAAAAAGATAGATAAAGATGCTTTGTTAATTGCAATTATAAGTGGAAACTACACACAAAGAGGAGAAATATCAATAATATCGAAATGGGAGAAAGCTACTCTTGCACTTAATCATGGTATAGATATAGTTATAGAACTTCCTCTACCATTTTCTATAATGTCTGCAGATAACTTTAGTTACGGAGCTATACTTACTTTAAATCAGTTAAATGTTGATACTATAATTTTTGGAAGTGAAACTGAAAATATCAAAGATTTAGAAGATATAGCAAATAAATTAATTAATGAAGACATAAATTACTTTAAAAATAATTTAAAACTTGGTTTTGATACAAAAAAAATAATAAATAAAATGTTAAATAAAAATTATTTATTACCCAATGATACTTTAGGAATATCTTATATTAAAACTATTAAAGAAAATAGCTTACCAATAGAATATAGAACTTATAAAAGAGATAACGACTATTTAAAAAGTGCATCTAATATAAGAAATAATTTAAATAATAATATTCTAAAAGATTTAGTACCTAGCGATAGCTTAAAAATACTAAAAAACAAAAAAGAAGTTAATTACTTCAATTATTTAAAATATAAGATTTTAAGTGAAAAAGAAAATATCAAAGATTATTTATTAGTAGATGAAGGTATAGAAAATAAAATACTAAAAGAAATAGATAAATCTTATTCACTTGATAGTTTTATAGAAAAATTAATATCTAAAAGATATTCTAAAAACAAAGTTAAAAGAACTTTATTATGTATATTACTATCTATAAAAAAAGAAGATAAAGTATTACCTAATTACATAAGAGTATTAGGTTTCAATAAAAAAGGTCAAAAATATTTAAAAAGTTTAAAAA
>CAJPPJ010000009.1 GCA_905372515.1 uncultured Eubacteriales bacterium | reverse complement strand
GTTTAAAATACAAATAACAATATATATTTTTTAACAATTCATTTATTTTAACTGAATTACACCTATAATTCTGAAAAAAGCATTACTCATAACTTCTTGATTATTTTAATCCATAGTTACTTGGATTTTTAATTTTAACCTTTCTTTTTCATCTAGATATTTTTTAATTACATTTTTTGTAATCTTATATGTTAATTTTATTTTTTAGATAATGTTTTCAATTTCATGTTTATTATTAGAGTTTTTATATTTTCTAATTCTTGAATTATTTTTTTTGCTTTGAAAATATGATAATATGATTGCTATTACTGAAACAAAATATGCTAATGATTTTTTTATAATATTTTATTTCCTATTTTGATACTAAAACCTCATAATTTATAGTAAATTTTAATATTTGATTAATCTTTTATTTTTTCAATATTCAATTTCCAATCGTTAAATTTATTATATTTTCCATTTGTATTATATAATTCATTTAATACTTCTTCTTTTTTATCAGGATTTTGTTTTAAATAACATTTTATATTAAAAAGTTGAATTGTATTAAAAAGACATATTTCTTGTTGAGCTGCATACTTTAACATCTGTATTGGAAATGTTTCTTGTCTTTCATCTAGCTCTCTACTTTTAAAAGAATTTACAATTAAAATTCCTTTAGGTAATATTTCATTTTCTATATGATATGTCGATTTCCATTTAACCGTTTGTGATGTATGTCTTTCTGTAGCACTGCCATCAACACCTTTAACTTCAACAACAGCAATTTTATTATTGTAAGATATTACAATATCTTCATCTTTACTATTTTCATCATATTTTAAAATTGTAAAACCTATTTTTTCTAATTCATTGACGACCATTTTTTCTAAAATTCTACCTGTCCCTGTGAAAATTATTTTTTCTTGTTGAGTTTCTTTTAATAGTTTTTCTTTATTTTCTATACTTTTTTGTAAGTCAATAAGTTTAGATTTTTCCAATTCAATATCATTTATAATTATTTTCTCATCTGGTAACAAATATCTTCTAGAATATTCAGGAAGTATAATATTTTCAGTATTTTTTAAATTAATGAATAACATATATATATCATCAAAGTATTGTTTTTCTAGTTTTTGTCCTTTATCTTTTGTTAATTTTTCAAAATTTAATGATGGTAAAAAAATTATCATACCATTTTGAATATTTTCAAAATATCCAACTACTTTTTCTGTATTTTCAATATTTAATAATGATTTTTCTTTAGGAACATTATCATATATAGTTAAGTACTTAAAATTTTTTACATACTTAATATAAAAATCTTCTATTCTCCTATTGCTTAATGATATAGAAGTACCTTCTAGCTTCAATGCCTCTATTTTAACTGGTAATAATTCAAATGGATGAATATCTTTAATAATATTAGTTATTTTTGGATTTTTACCTGTTCCTAAATATTTTTTTTCACCAGTATATCTATATCTATATTCATCATTCCCATTTAAAATTATAATTGGTTTGCCAGCATTTAAAAACTCTACTATTTCGCTTTTTCTTTTTTTTACATCAATTGTAATTTTAAAAGATTCAGATGTAGTTAGTACTGGAATGCCATTATAATTGTCGCTAGTTTCATACTCATCGAATAACCACTCTAATTCTAAAATTAGCATATCACATTCTAAAATTGTATCAGCATTTGATAATTTTATATATTCTATATTTTTATGTTCATACTCTGGATAGCAGTCAAGAAATCCAATTTTCACTTATATCACCTCAATTTTTCATTTTTAATAGTTTTAACTAAATATATATTATTATAATTAAAATGTAAAACATACTTTTTAAGTTATATTTATTATAAAACCATTCCATTTACTTTGTATAGTTATTATTGAAGTTGGCATACCAATAATTATCAGAGCAATTCCAATACTATCTTTCACCAAAATCTAGTTTAGAACTCCATCTACTATGTTTAAAATCAGAATGATTATGTTTTATGCTTAGTCTAATTTCCCATTTTGCATAATTTCTAATTATTATAATATTTCTAACATCTCCATTTTCTCCTTCTTTATCTTTTTGCATTTTTAAAACTAAATCATCATCTTATTCTGTAATCATTGGTTCTAAATAAAAAATTGAATATATAGAAGATACACCACTATTGATTAGAGTTTCTTTTGAATATCCATCAATCATATCCCAATAATTTTTTATTATTTCGTAAGTTGAACTTTTTTTCATCACAGAATTTCTAAATTTATTTAATTGTTTAATGTTTCAATGAAAATATATTCATAAGCTCTTCCAAGCAAATTACTTTTATTGCTCATATTAATCATTCTTACTTTTTGTTAATGTACTTTTAATTACACATGCTACTTCATAAGATAAATTTACAGATACAGCATTTTCTATCATTTTATAAACAGAATTTATAAATTTAAATGAATCTGGAAATTCTTGAATTCTTACTATTTCTCTTATTGTCACATTCTTCTATATAAATGCTCTTTTCCTTCAATAAATCTACAATCATTTTTATCAATCTTTATCATTTTTGGTGCTTGAGGATGAAGTTGACATTATCTACCAGAAGCTTATACTGTAAAAGCTTGTTCATCCCAGTTTTTAACTCTAAAATAGAAGAATAATTTCCTATAAAATATTCATTATTATTTATTCCAACAGGATTATTCTGATTTTTTTCTAAGCTAGGAGCTGCAGCATCTTTTAAATCCAATATAGAAAACTCTTCTTTCTTGTGCAACTCCATAATTCTTAGCATTGATTAATGTTTAAAAAAATTATATCCACAGTAAGATATTATTTACTGCTTCTAAATGCCTATCTGCAAACATTCCACTAACATTTTCAACTAAAAATTTATGTTGTTTAATTTTTTCATTTCAATGGACTTAATTATTTGTTATTTTTAGATACTCTTTCTAATTTTTAATATATTCGTTTACAAATAAACAAAATGTATAGTCAAACTTAAAACTCTTTCAAAAATTGTATAGTTTCTTTAATATTTACTTTTGATTATTTTTTAATATAAAATAGCTTATTTGATATTTCATTAACTTTTTATTAAAGAGTAAGATATCTAATTTGGTATTTTGTAGATATTATTACTTTTAAGTTAGAGTACAAAACAATTTTAATTTATTCTAATTTGACATTATATTTAAATTTTTTTAGATATCAATTAAATTTTTATTAGATTTTAACTTGTTTATTACTGTAAATTCAAATATGAAAAAAAGTTCTCTTTTTAGAAAAGAGAACTTTAAAATTTTATATAAAAAACTAACTATTTCTAGTTAGTTTAAATTCAATTGGAGCGGATGATGGGAATCGAACCCACGCAGTCAGCTTGGAAGGCTGAGGTTCTACCATTAAACTACATCCGCATATGCAATGCGACACTTCATGCATTGACAATATAAATATTATCAAAAAAGATTAAATTAGTCAATATATTAGATAAAAAAAAGATAAGAAATTTATATTTCTTATCTTAAATAACTCTTCTTAGTCTTAAGCATTATATAACCTACTACTAAGATTAATGATGCTATTATAACTATAATAAATTGACTTGAACTAGTTCTTGGATTCTTAATATTATCATTCTTTTGCAATACAGCATTTATTTCATTTATAAGCTGTACATATTCATCTTTAGTTAGATTAGGATTATTATATCCATTTTTAGCTTTTTCACTTGTCTTTTTACATTCTTCACTTAAACATTTACCATCATCGATTTTCTTATCTAATTCATCTATCTTATCTTTAAGTTTCTTTTTATCTAATTCTAGCTTATCTCTTAAATCTTTTATAATTCTAGTCATATCATCTACTTCTTGTTGAGTAGAAGTATCTCTGTTCATTTTATTAGCTTCTTCTATCTTATCTTTTAATGGTTTTACTGTTTCTGGTGTATAAAGATTTTCTTCTATAGGTTTAGCTTTTTCTTTATCTAACTCTTCAAAATTAGCTTTATCCCTTAGTTTATTTATTTCCTTATTTATATCATCTATGTGTTTTTGAACTTCTTTTTTCTTCTTTTCTATCTCAGAATCTGGTGTAGAAATATTATAAGAGTTCTTTATATCATTTTTCTTATTTTCTTTATCTGGTAAAGTTTCATTTTTCAAATGATCTACATCTGTCTTATTCTTATTATCATAAGGATTCTTTTTAGTATCATCTATCAATTTTTCTAGTTTTTTAATAAGTTCATCAAGTTGTTCTTTTTTAGTTAATGTTGGTACTGAATTTGGATCATATGGATCACTTCCCTTAGCTATTTCTATAGCATTAGAATATCCATCTCCATCTTTATCATCATCTCTAATATCAGGTATTTTATCTTTATCTGTATCTCTTAGTAACTTAATCTTAATATTTTTAACTGTTGGTGGATTATGACGATATACTCTAGTATATGGCATATCTATTACTTTAGTTTCTTCATTACCTGTAAATATATAATTAAATTTACCACTTAATTTTCTATTAGAGTCATTAGTTAATCCGTTTAAATTAGTAATTGTTTCTGAAAGTAATTCATCTTTTTTATATTTAATGAAATTAACTTCATCTACTCTTTCATTAACTTCTGAAATATTTATATTTACATCTTTTATATTATCAAGTTCTATTACTTCAGTATTAGGATTAGTAACTGTTACATTAGGTACTAAATATTTAACTTCATATACATTTACTTTAACTGGTACTTCTTTAACTGAATTATCTGGATATACAATTTCTACTACTCCTGTTTTTTGTCCTTTTGTTGTAGTAGATACTGGAGTTTTAACTCTAACTGTTGTACCTGATGGTTTATTAGTAATTGCTGTTGTTATATCTACTGGATCGTTTACTTCTACATTTAATACATTAGATACAATATTAGCATGATCTAATTCACTTTGTGTTGGTTTATCTGCTGGATTTTTTGGATCATGTCCTGTTCTTGTTTCATCAGCATCACTTATTCCATCTCCATCATCATCATCATCTTCACTATCTATTGTTCCATCATTATCTGTATCACGATTTACTACAATTGAAGTTGTTGTAGTTGTTGATGGTAAATGAGCATAAGTTCTTGTATTAGTTAAAGTTATCGTTTTACTTTCTTCTTGACCTATCCAGTTAACTGTCACATTACCACTTATTTTATCAGCACTATATGTTAAACCATTTAAATTACTTACTGTATTAGTTGTTTCTGTATCAAGTATTTTTTCTACATAAGTTGTATCATTCTTACCTACTTCTGGGTTTACTTTAGTGAATGTAATATCTTGTATAGCATGCTTATCTATAATAGGTGAATTAGAATTATTTACATTTATTATAGGTTTTACATATTCTTTTTGATATACTTTAACATCTATTGTTACATTTTTAAATGATCCATCTGGATATTTAACTTTTACTACACCTTGTTTTAAACCTTTACTTGTAGTTGTTACTGGTGTAACTACTTCTAATGTAGTATTTGCAGGTTTATTAGTAATTCCTGTTGTTATATCTACATTATCTCCTACATAAGCTTCTAATGTTTGTTTTGTAATTAAACTTTCATCTAATTCTGCTTTTGTTGGTTTATCTGTTGGATCCTTTGGATTATGACCTGTTTTTGTTTCATCAGCATCACTTACTCCATCTCCATCATCATCATCGTCATCTTTATCTGCAGTTCCATCATTATCTGTATCTCTATCTATAGTAAATACTGTTGATACTTCTGTCTTAGGTAAGTGTTCATAAGTTATTACTTTTTTAACTACTACTGTTTTACTTTCTTCTTGACCTACCCAATTAACTGTAGGTATTCCATTTACTTCATCAGTTGATTTATTTATATTAGCTCCAGTTATATTAATATCTTCACTAACTGTTTGATCAAGTTTTTTCTTAATAAAATTAATTTCATCAGTAGTTAAATCTGGTGCAGTTTTATTAAATTTAATATTTTGTATAGGTTTACCTTCTAATACATTAGTATTATTATTTGTTACTGTTACACTTGGTTTTACATATTCTAAATCATAAACTTTAACTGGTACATTATATTCTTTCTTAGAACCATCACTATATCTTATTTCTACTACTCCTGTTTTTGGTCCCTTAGTAGAAAAATCTACTGGTGTTTTAATATGAACTGTTGTACCTGCTGGTTTATTAATAACTGCTGTTGTTATATCTATTGGTTTATTAACCATTGTTTCTAAACCATTGTTAATATTTATAACTGTATTATCAAGTTCTGCTTTTGTTGGTTTATCTGCTGGATTCTTTGAATCATGTCCTGTTCTTGTTTCATCAGCATCACTTACTCCATCTCCATCATCATCATCGTCATCTTTATCAGGTATTCCATCATTATCTGTATCTCTATCTACTGTTAAATGAATAGGTGTTGTTAAACTACCATGGTGAAGATAATCTCTAGTATAATTGATTGTTATATTTCTTGTTTCTTCTTTTGCTTGCCAATCTGCTATTTTTACTTTTCCTGACAAGACATTTGAACTATTTACAAGATTATATAACTTATCATAATTTTCATTATTTAATGGATCTACCATCTTTTCAATATATTGATCTGTATCTACTCCAGGTGTTCCATTAAGTGTTTTATTTACATTAATAGGAGTAATATTTTTACCTTCTGTAACTCTTTGATTATCATTTTCTACACTAACATCATGAATAAGATATTGTTTTTCATATATATTAGCTAAAACTTTATAATCTTTAAACGAATTATCTGGATATTTAACTCTAACTGTACCTTCTTTTTGTCCTTTACTTGTAGTATCAAATTCTTTTATTACTTCTAAAGTACCATTTTCAGGTTTTGACTTAATAGCTAATTTTTCATCTAAGTTATCTCCAACATAACCTTTAAGTATTTGAGTTATTACTTTTCCAGTTGTTGCATTATTAGGTTTTGATGTAGGATCTTTTGGATCTGTTCCTGCAGCTATTTCTTCATCATCAGTATAACCATCGTCATCATCATCTTCATCTAATGTATCTGGAGTTGAATCACCATCTGTATCTCTTAAAATTTTAATATTTACTGTTTTTTCATCTATTCCTAAATGTTTATATTTAATTTTATTAGTTACTGTAATTGTTTTATCTTCATCTGTATTATTTGCCCATGTAATATTAGGAATACCTGTAACTAATTTACCTATAGTTAAAGTATTACTTATATCTGTAACAGCTAAATTAGTAGCATTTTGTGTTTCTACAGTATTACTTTCTATTTCATCAGGTATATATTCAATATTATTATCTTCATCTATATTTTCATTAACTTTATTAACTTGGAATATTACTTGATTAATATGTTTCTTTTCAATAGCAGTTTGATTATCAGGACTAGCTATTAAATTACCTTTAATATATTGTTTTTCATATACATCTGTAAGTATTTCTACATCTAAATGAGATGAATCTTTAAAAGTAATTCTAACTGTACCAGGCTTATCATCTCCTTTAACTGAAGTATTAGTATTTTTAAATATACTTACTTTTTCTATATTATACCCTGTTAAAGGTGACGTAATACCTTGTTTTATATCTACTGTATCTCCTACATATGCTCTTAATTTTTTAGTTTTTAAATGTCTTAATTTATAGATGTCTGCTTGTGAAGGTATACTTGAAGAATCTTTTGGATCTGAATTATGATCTTTTTCTTCTTGATCAGTAAATCCATCTCCATCGTCATCATCATCTTCACTATCTTTTATTCCATCCCCATCTGTATCTCTATCTACATTAAATTTAACTGTTGTATCTGTATCTGGTAAATGTTGATATTTAATCTTATGAGTTAATGTAACTGTCTTATTTTCTTCATTGTTATTAGCCCATGTAAGATTTAATTTACCTTTTAATTGATTATTATCAAATGTTAAACCATTAAGATTATCAAATCCTTCACTAACTACATTATCAACTATATATTCAATATAATTTTCATTATCTATAGAACCATTAACTGTTGATTTATTTAAAGCTACTTCTGTTATATTCTTTGATTCTATTACATTTTGTGTAGATGGTGTTGCTGTAACATCAGGCTTAATATATCTTTTTTCAAATACATTTACATTTACTTTAACTGTTTTAAAACTACCATCTGAATATTTAACTTTAACAGTTCCACTAGTACTACCTTTAGTAGAAAAATCTGCATTACTTCCTAATTCTAATGTTGTATTAAATGGCTGATTAATTAAACCTTCTTTTAAATCTATTGGTTCATTAACGTATGTTCTTAAAACTTTTGTATTAATTACTGTATTATCAAGTTCTGCTTTTGTTGGTTTATCTGCTGGATCTTTTGGATTATGACCTGTTCTTCTTTCGTCTTCATCACTTACTCCGTCTCCATCATCATCATCGTCTATTTCATCAGCAGTTCCATCTTTATCTGTATCTCTTAAAACAGTAAAACTAGTTGTTACTTCTTCAGGTGTAGGATCATGATCAGAAGTAAGTGTAGCTTTAAGATTAACTTGAATTCTTTCTTTAGTATTATCATTTAACCAATTAATAATTGGATTACCACTTACATCAATACTAACACTTGGATTTAAATCACTGTTTAACCCTGTTACTAATTTATCAAGATCTTCTGTTGAAACTGTTGCTCCGCTTAAAGTAGGATTATCTCTTATTCTTTCTATATATTGTTCATTATCTTTTCCAAGATTAGTAGGTTCTTCTAATCCAAATTTTATAGTTTGAATACTTTTTCCTTCTAAAACTTCATTATTTGTATTTTCTTTTACTACTAATTTAGGTCTTACATAAACTTTTTTATAAACTTTTACTTTTATTTTATAAGTCTTTTTAGAATTATCTTTAAATGTTACTTCTACTTCACCTTCTTTTAATCCTTTTGTTGTGTTATCAACATTCTTAATTATTTTCTTAGTAGCACCTGAAGGCATTAAAGTAATACCATCTAAGATATTTATAGGATCATTTTCATATATAGTAAATTCTTTAGTAGTAACTTCATTACCATGAAGTTCTGCTTCTGTTGGTTTTGATGTTGAATCTTTTGGATCAGTATGATATTTATTTTTTTCGTCTTCATCACTTACTCCATCTCCATCATCATCATCATCTGTTTTATCTGGTGTTCCATCTTTATCTGTATCTCTTAAAAGTGTTATAATCGATTGTTTTTTAACTGTTCCTTTTGTTTTATATTCTATTTCACCTTCTAATACAAATGTTGCTCTTTCATTGTTACCCCATTGAGCATTACTATATACAGTACTTGTTGGATACATAGTATTAGCATTTACTGGCGATGAATAATCTTTAGCTTGAGTATTTTCTTTTACAGTAGCACTAGGACTTATTGGTAATAAAGATGATTTAAATGTTAATGTTTGATTTATTACATCATCTATTTTTTTATCAACATATTCAGAACCTGTAGTATCAACACTTTCTCTATTAAATATTACATCTTGTATTGTTTTTCCTTCTATTACTTCTTGACTATCTCTACTAACAAGAAGTTTAGGTGCTACTATTTCTTTTTCAAAAACCCTAGCAATTACTTCTACCTCTAAAGTTGAACAATCTTCAAATTCAAATTCAACTTTAGCTATCTTTTCACCTTTTTGATCAGTTGTAATATCTTGTTTTACTGTTATTTTTTTAATCTTATTAGCATTATTTAAAGCTTTATCAGATGTTATAGCATCTAGTACATTAGGTGTGTCATTAACATAGTATTTTAATGTCTTCTTTTGTAATACATTAATCTTATATAATACTGCTTGATTAGGTTTAGATTGTGCATCTTTTGGATTTGAACCATATAATCTTTCTTGTTCATCAGTGAATCCATCATCATCATCATCGTCGTCTTCACTATCTATTCTTCCATCATTATCTGTATCACGATTTACAATAAGTTTAGTTTTAGATTCAGTAAAATCATAATTTTGTTCATAAGCAGTATAATTAACTATTTCAATAACTCTTTGTTCTTCTTCGTTATTTCTCCAATTAATATTAATTTTTGCTCTTAAAGTACCTTGTCCTCCTGGAGCTGTAAAAGAATCATAAACTAATGTATGAGGATTAAGTATATAATTAGCAAGCATAGGATTAACTTTATTTATTACATAATTAGTATGATCATAACTGTTAGATATATTTTCTGCAGTCCAAGTAACATTATTTATTGTATCACCATCTCTTACTGTTTGAGTTTTAACATCTGCTTCTATTTTAGGTTTAACCCATTTAACTTCATATACTTTATAATTAAGTGTATATTTTTTATATGTATTATCATTAAATACCACATTTAAATTAACTGTTTTGTCTCCCTTAGTTGCAGTATCAGGTTCTGTTTCAAACCCCACATATTTAGTATTCGTTGGTAAATTAATAATCTTTTTCTTTAACTCCGTTTCATTATCACCAAGTTCTATCGGATCATCTATTCTAGGAGCTGCTGGATCTTTTATATTTGAATTATCATATTTTAATTTGTTATTAAATTTATTGTTAGTCAAAAAATTATATGAAACAAAAAAAATTCCAATTAATACTACTATTAAAATTGAAAATGTAATTCTTGATTTAAACTTTTTCATTTTTATATCCTACCTTACATAAATTTTAATACAAATTTTAATATTTTTCCAGTATATAAGGTAAAAAGACATTTTTTATTAATTGTAATTTTATTTTTTGTAAACAAAAAGAAGATGATACTTTAAACTTCTTAGTTTATCATATTATCTTCTAATTTATTATTCATATTAAAATATTAAATATGTCTTTTTAAAGTTTTTACTTTTGCTTGAGCTAATTCTTTTTCTTCTGTTTCATTATAAGATTGTTTTTTACCTTCTAGTCCTTTATCAAGTAATTCTGATCTAATCTTATATAATGTTGGAACATCTTGGACATCTCTAGTTTCACTATAAGCATATTTACCTTCTAAAAGATCAAAATTTATATTTACAGATGATAATGGTAATCCAAGATTACTTTCATATACTCCATTTTCATAAAAGGTTGTTATATATGAATCTAAATCTTTTTTACTAATATATTTATTTAATTCAGTTCCATAAACATTTTTAAATTTTTCTTTTACTTCTTCTTTTAGTTTTTTAACTTCTTTTTCTTCATCTTTTGCTATTATTTCATTTGATTTAGCAATTTGGTCATTATAATATTTTTCAACACCTGGCATTGCTTTTTCTATTTTTGTTGTTGTTTCATCTGCAACAGTAAACATTGCATAAACAACAGTTTTTGTTATAGCTTTTGCTTCTACATTATCAGAAAATCTTCTTTGTGCTACTGCCATTACTGGAATTGCTGAAAGTAATGTTTCAAAATCCATTTGTTCTAAAGCTTCTTTATCTTGTTTAAATACAGCTTCAACTATCTCTTCTGATAAAAAGTCATTTATATTTTCTTCAGAATAATCTTTATTTAAATTTAATGCTTTTTCTTCTATTTTTTCAAATAATGCTTTTTTGTTTTCATCTTTAATTAAAGATGAAATACCAGATGGTTCTGTAGCTGTCATATAATAAACCATAAGATTCATATATATATTATTAAGATGTGTATTTAAATCTTCTTTAGTAACAGTAAGATTTCCTAATAATTCATTCAATTCTTCTTGACTATAATCATTTATCACAAGGTCTAAAGATAAAAGTTCAGGTAAATATAAATCTAAATAATTATCACCATCTTCACTTAATCTAAAATTATTTTCTTTATGTGTTTGTTCATGATATTTAGTAATTGTTCCGCAAAGTTTATTTAAAAATTCTTCTTGAAGTTTAGTAGCATTACTCATATCATCATCTAAGATTTTATATTCACTATTTTTATAATTTGAAATTAATAATCTATCTAATACTTCTGGTAAATTTTCTTTATTTATTTTTTCATTTTTTCTATCTGTTGTTTCATCAGTATTATTTTCTTGTCCTTTTGTTGTTGTAACAGTTTGTGTATTACTACATCCTGCTGTTAACACTGGTGTTCCTCCTAGTGCTATAGCTAAGGCTATTAATGCCATTCTTTTAGACCTTAATTCTTTAAGTCTACTTTCATTATCTGTTCTTTGGTTTTTCATAATTCCCCCCTTTAAGACTATATACGTCTTGTTAAAACCTTTCCTTTTGCTTCCGCATTTTCTAAACTAACAGGTTCAATAGTATTAGGATCTGTTGTTTCATCTATATTTGGTATTTCCTCTGGTTGTATAGCATTTTCTGGCACTGCTGGTTGTTTAGGTTGAGCATTGTTATTGTTATTTTGCTCTTGAACAGCAGGTTGATTATTTTGATTAGTATTTTGTTCTTGAAGATTTGGTTGTTGTTCTTCTTGAATTGGTGCTATATCATTTTCAGATGGTAATGTTTCTACTGGTTTTTCACCTTGTCCTAATCCCATACTTTCATCTGGTAATATTTCATTTTCTACTGGCCCTGTTTGTTGCTCATTTCCTTGTTGATTATTATTTTGATTTTGACCATTATTTTGATTTTGTGGTTGTTCATTTTGATTTTGTTGTCCATTTTGGTTATTTTGATTATCTGGTACTACAACTTGGTTATCTTGTTGTTGTCCATTTTGATTTTGATCTGGAACAACTTGTTGATCTTTACCTAAATCTTGAGTTTCATCTGGTAATATTTCATTATTACCATTGTTATTGTTGTTATTATTATTTTGATCTGGTACTATTTGACCACCATTTTGGTTATTTTGATTATCTGGTACTATAACTTGATTATCTTGTTGTTGTCCGTTTTGATTTTGTTGTTCATTTTCCTTATTAAGTTTTTCTTCTTCAGCTTTGTATTTTCTTAGGTATTCACCTTTTCCTATACTATTAACATATTTAGAGAAAGCTGATTTTAAATCATTACTCCATGTTTTCTTATATAATGATTTAGCTTCACTTCTCCAATCACTACCATATCTACTTCTTAATAATTCTTGTTCTTCTTCTGATAAACTATCAACAAAGTTTTGAGCTGCTTCATTTTTCTTAGCAATTATTTGAGAATCAGATGTTGATATTTCTGATAATGAACCATCATTCCATGCTCTTATAAGTCTAGCTTGATTTATTAAAGATTCATTATTCAAATCTTGATCATTATATTTATTAACATATGATGTTGTAGATGAATCTGATCTATATTCATTAGAATTCATATATTCATTTACATCTTTACTAGCTCTTGCTGCTATATTATAGATAAGATTTGATGCATCTAATTTTCTTTCTTGTCTTTCAGCTTCTTTTCTTTCTTTTTCTGTTAAATCTTCCTTATTAACTTCTTTTCTTTCAGTGTGAGTTTCAGTCTTAGTTTGAACTTCTTCGCTTTCACTAGTTTCAACTTTCTTTTCAACTACTTTTTCTTCTTGTTGAGCTTGTCCTGTTGAACTAGATGAACTACTTGAAGATCCTGATCTACGAGATGAAGAACTTCTTCTTGATTCTGATTTAGAACTACTATGATATTCTTCACTATATGATGATCTTAAATTTAGATATTGTCTAGTAAATATATCTCTTCTAACATTTACTAAATATCCTACTGCTTGATTATCATTAATTCCGTAAATTCCACCTAATTTAGAAAAATCTATTCTACTTACAACTTCATTTAAAGTTAAAGTTTTTGTTTCTATTTTAGATATAAGTTTATTGTATATAGCTACAATATTCTTACCTTTTTGTGTTTGTGAAATTTCATTAATTTCTGTTTCACTTAACTTACCTAAATGAGAAGTTAATCCTGTTATAGATACATTCATTGATAAACTTGATAATTTTAATTCTGCTTCTTTTACATTTTCTGTTCCAAAGCATTCTTTTAAGAATTCATTATAATTATCAAAATTTGCTCCTAGAGCATTAAATAATGCATATCTATAATCACTGTTTCCACTTAATATATATTCAACAAATTTTCTGCTTTCAATAATCTTTTGATCTTTAGCAAGTTCATCTGCTAAATATTTTTCATTAGCATTAGCAACCATTTGACCTAAAGTATCAGCTTTTCTAATCATACTCTTAAGTAATGCTTTGTCGTTAATTAAAGACATTATACTTGTTTCTGATTCACTTCTTGTAACACAATTTCCAAATGCATCTAATTCTTGAACTATATAACTGTTTCCTTCTTTAGAAAGAGAAACAAAATGTGTTCCACTTCTTAAGAAAGCTTCTCCATATGTATTTAATTCTTGATTATCATCAAGTCTACTTATAAGGAAATTTTCTACTTGATATGAAGTAGTTGAATTGTTCATAACAAATCCCATTAATGCACTTGTAGCAATAAATGATGTTAAATCATCTTTTGCATATTCATTACTAGCTCCTGAAGTAATATATGAATAATATGCTGCTCTATGAACATCAGTTGCATTTTCTACTGTAGGATTTTGATTGAATTTTAAAACACTATCTTCCATTTTATTAAAGAATGCTTTTTTATTTTCATCTTTAATTATATCTGCTACTCCAGATTTTTCTTTAGCATTCATATAATAAGTAGCTAACTTAGTATATGCACTCTTAACAGAGTTTTGAATTTTTTCTGAATTAAATTGATGTGAACCGAATATTTGATTTATTTCATCTTGAGTATAATCATTTAGCATTAAATTTAAACTCATAGCTTCATCAAGTGTTAAATCTAAATAATGTTCATTATCATTTTCTAATCTAAAGTTATTAGCTTTTTGTGTTTGTTCATGAAATTTAGTAATTAATTCTGCTGTTGAATTAAGGAATTCTTTTTGAACTTCAGTTCCATTTGATAAATCAAAATCTAAAATTCCAGAATTACTTCTTTCTTCTTGTTTAGTTGTTTCATTTATTACTACATCACTAGAATATTCTTCGTTAAATGATGAAGTAGTTGTTTCTTCTTTATTTTCATAAGATTTATCTACAGCTGCTAAAGTTTCTTCTAAGTTTCCTTGTTCCTCAGTAGTTAAATTTTCATTTTCTTCTGATACATTTTTAACTGTTTCTGTCTTAGGTTTAACAAAATTACTTGCTAAACTTCTTCCAGCTGCACCAAGTACTGCTCCACCAATAGCAGATGCTCCTGCTACTGCTGCTAATGTTCCCATTCCAAACTTAGCTTTTGATCTATCAGCTTCATCAACTTCTTCTATATCTTCATCTAATAATTCTTCATCATCTTTTACAGAAGATTTTTCATTATTATTAGGATATAAATTCACTTCTTCAAAATCATCACTTTCTTTATCTAAATTTTGTTTGTCTGTTTTTTTCATTTCTTCCTTTTCTTCTAATCCTGTAGAATTTTTATTAATTATTTCTATTTCCTTTGGTGTTAATTCATCACGATTTTCATTTTCAACAATATTTTTATAAAATTCTTCATCTATTTGGTCTACATCAACTACTTTAATGTATCCTAAATTTGCAGCTTTACTAACCGCTTCATTATCAACACCTTTAGCTTTTTCATCCATTAAATTGTGAGAAATTAATAAGTTTTTTAATAAGTTATCAATTCCATCTACTACATGTAAACCTTTTTCTCCGTCATAATTAACTAATACTTTTTGACTTACATAATCTAATGAACTATCGTTTTTAAATTTACCAAATACTATTATATTGTTTAAACTTTTCATAATTTTACCCCCTTTTTATTAATTTGTAATTCTCTTATTACCAGTCATTACATAACCGCTGTTTATTAAATTACGGTCATTATAATAACTCCATTTATAATCTACATAACCTTGAGATATTATAGTTCTATTTCTATATTTATAACTATAATCTTTTGTTGTATATGCTACTCTTTGTTTTTCAAATCCAGCTAATTCTTTAACCTTAACAAATAATGTAGTTTCATCTTCTACTAAATTACATGCTACTGTTACACCTGAATAAGTAACATTTACATTTGTAGTTGTATTTTGAGACTTGATTCTAGTTGTTGGATTACCTCTATTATCTTTATAATATGTTCTTGTAATTGTATCAACTTTTTGACTCTTACCTACTGTTCTTACATATTTTTTCCATATTGTATATGGTGTTGTAGTACAGTTTCCACATCTAGCAAAGTCCATTCCTACGAATTCATATCTAACTGATAGAGTGTTTGTTGGTGGACTACTTAAACTTACCATTCCAACATATCTTTCTCCACCTTGAGTACCTTTTCTAGTAACATATGAATCTGTTACTCTTGTTTCTACTCTAGTTATTTCAGTAGATGTTTCATGAACTGTTCTTGTTGTTGAAGTTGTTGTTGTTTTTTCATTTCTGTAATATTTGAAACCATCACAACTTCTTTCTCTTACAGTTTTAAATTCTTTATTTACATAACTGTATATTGGTCTTGCTTTAACGTAATTATATTTAGTTACTTCTCTATAACCTAAATCAACTATTTCTTCTAATTCTCTAAATCCAAAGTTTGGTTTTGAATTAGGATTATATGTTCTAAATTGCCATGCTGACCAATTAGAATATTGTCTGTTAAATGTCTTCTTATATTGATATTCGAATCCTGTTTTTTGTTTTGTAATATTGATGCTACATATATTAGTATTACCAGCATTATCTTTGATATATCCATATACTGTTGTAGTTCCATCATTTGTTACTCTATAAGATAAGTTATTGTTGTAATTGAATGTTCTACCCATTCCATATCTTTGAACACCAGACATGTTATCGTATCTTCTTGACCATCCAACTAATACATCACTCTTATATGAACCATTTTGATATATTCCACCGAATACACTTAAATCACATTGAGGTTTTGTTCCATCTTTCTTAAATTTCAATGAACAAATTGCTTCGTTACCATTAGAGTCTTTTACAAATCCTCTAACTGTATAATGACCATCTCTTGCTCCTGTTACAAAATCTCTTTGATTGTATTCAACATTAGAGTTTGTAATTCCATATTGAGTAATCCATGCTCCATTAGTAGATTTCTTAGACTTAAATGCTACTCTTACATTTGAAGTATACCAGTTATTTTCTCCCATAACTCCTGATGTTATTTCTAGTTCACAACTTGGTTTAGAAATCTTATTGTTTGGTGTATCTTTATGTTGGAAACTAAGGCTACATACATTTATATTACCTGCTTTATCTTTAACATATCCATATACTGTATTATTTCCATTACTGTTAACAACGATACTATCTTTATTATTTAAATCTACTTGACTTGATTTACTTACACCGTAAGAATCAACTCCCGATGTTTCATCTAATGAATTAGTAAGTGCTACTTTTACATTACCTACATAAACTCCATTATGTTTAATTCCATCTACTATTTGTAATTCACAATTAGGTTTTACTGAGTCTTTCTTAACAGTTACATGACATATTGCAGTTTTTCCATTTGAATCTTTAACATATCCATATACATTAGTTACACCTTCTTTAGTAACTTGATATTGTTTTAACATATTGTATGTTGGCACATTGCTTTCACTTAAACCATACTCTGTTATATATGCACTATTATTAGATGTAGTCTTGTATTTGAATCCAACTGTAACATCTCTTGTAAACCATCCATTAGTACCTTCTACTCCACCTGATACATATAATTCACAACTTGGTCCAGTTACAATTAAATCTGGTACTGTTTTTGGTGGTATTCCAGGAACTTTTTGATATTTACCATTTATTTCTATTTCTTTTTGACATACCCCACCTTTAGTTGGACAATAATCATAACATCCAACAGGTACTATAATGTAATCTTCTTGACTTCCACATTTTAAATTGATCTTGAATTGATACTCTGTATCTTTCTTTTCAATTTCTACATATGAAGCATTAGCATCACAAGTTTTACCTTCTTTATCTATTAATGGTAATACAAGTTTCATATTTAACATTTCTTGTAATGTTAATTTTTTCTTGTCACCTACATTTTGAGGTAATCTTTCTATAGTATAATACTTCATTGCTGCTTCTTTCATTATATTAATATTTGCAGCAAAGATTTGTGCAGTTAAACTATTCAATTCTTGAGAATAGTTATTTGTATTACTATTGTTGTTATTATTACTATTATTTCCACCTAATTTACTTATTGGTAAAAGATAAATCAATAACACGATAAAAACCACTGCTACTACAGCTTTTATCAAAAAATTTCTTATTGAGTATTTTTCTTCCATCTTGGACTCCCCCTCCGTTATGAGTTGTATTATACACATTTTTTATTAAATGTCAAGTTTTATTAATGTTTGACCACTATTGTAGATATCTATATTAAATTCTTTGACATCTTTTGACTTCTTTAAATACTTTAATAAATTGCTTTTTAATACTTCCCCATTACCATGAATGATAGCAATATATTCATTCTTCATTTTTATATTATCACTTATGAAGCCTTTAACTAAATACATGGCGACCTCTAAAGTTTCACCATGTAAATCTAATGTATTAAATATATTACTATAGAGGATTGTCATCACTTACTCTTTTTACTTCTTCTAAAGTTGGAATAGAATATCTTCCACCTATTTTAGTTACAGATAACGCTCCTGTTATATTTGCTAATCTAAGAGTATCTTTTAAACTCATATTTTGTGATAAGAAATATAAAAATGCTGCATGAAATATATCACCTGCTGCTGTTGAATCCAAAGTTTTAACTTTAATAGATGGAACTATCATATAGTTTTCATCTTTAACAAAACTTCCTTTTTCTTCCAAAGTTATTATTAATTTACCATTTAATTTAGATTCTACTTCATCATATATATCTATAAGAGTTTTTAAATTAGTAAAATCTATTTTTTTAGCAGTTAACTCTTCTGCAAAATCTTTTGAACAAACTATATAATCACTTAATTTTGCAAGTTCTAAAGTATGTTCTTTTAAACTACCTGCATCTATTATCTTAATAGCATTTGGATTTTGTTCTATGACTTTTTTAGCGAAATCATATTCATAACCATCTAAAAATATATAATCTAAATCTTTAGTATCTGGTGTAACAGATAATTTTATATTTTTTTCTCTATTAGTAAGAATAGTTCTAGTACCTTTTGATAAATTGGCAATTATATATGATGTAGTTGTTTTTTTATTAATTTTTTCTAAATATTTAGTATCAACTTTAATATTTTTTAGTTCTTCTTCTATTTTAGAACCATAGAAATCATTTCCTACTACTCCTGCAAAAGAAGCTTCAAGTCCCCATTTAGATAAAAGGTAAGAAGCATTTGATGATGATCCACCACCACACTCTATTCTTTCATCAAATCTTATCTTTTTATTTTCAACTGGATATTCATTAACTGGTATAGTTATGTCATATGCAGCTTGTCCTATACACATTACTTTCATTTCTTCACCCTCTTTTTATTAGTATTTCTAATGAAATTATACCATAAAAACAAAAACTTTTATCTACAAAAGTAAATAAAAGTTTCAATACTATATTCTAGTTTTTTCTTCGATATATTTTATTGCTTCATCTATATCCATTATTTGTTGTTCAGCAGTATCTCTAAATCTAATAGTAACTTTATTATTTTTTAATGTTTCATCATCTATTGTTATTGAATAAGGAATTCCTATAGCATCGTTTCTCTTATATCTTTTTCCTATACTTCCACTATCTTCCATACTTGTCATAAAATGTTCTTTAAATTTATTATAAATTTCTTCTGCTTTTTCAGCGTGATATTTTTTTATTAATGGTAAAACTGAAGCTTTAATAGGTGCTAATTTTTCATTTAATTTTAAAACTATTCTATCTTCTTCTTCGTTATATGCATCAAATAGTAATGCAAGTATTATTCTATCTACTCCATATGTAGATTCGATAATATATGGAATATACTTTTCACCTGTTTCTTCATCTAAATATTCCATTGAAACTTTAGATAATTCTTGATGATTTTTTAAATCAAAATCTGTTCTATTGTGAGTACCATTTATTTCTCCCCATCCAAAAGGAAATAAATATTCTATATCACAAGCATTTTTAGCATAATGTGCTAATTTTTCATGATCTTTATAACGAAGTTTTTCTTTATTAAGACCAATATATTCCATAAATTTCATTCCATAATCTTTAAAGAAATCATATTGTTTTTCATCAGTATCTTTCTTACAAAATGTTTGATATTCCATTTGTTCAAATTCAATAGTTCTAAATGTAAAGTTACCTGGTGTAATTTCATTTCTAAATGCTTTACCAATTTGTCCTATCGAAAAAGGTAATTTTGTTCTAGCAGTTCTTAATACATTTAAGAAATTAACATATTCACCTTGAGCATTTTCTGGTCTTAAATAAATAGTACTTTTAGAATCTTTTGTAACACCTCTTGTTGTTTCAAACATAAGATTAAATTCTCTTATAGATGTAAAATTACTAGCTTTACAATTTGGACATGGTATTTTTTTTTCTTTTATAAATTCTTCCATTTCTTTGTCAGTCATTTTATCTGCTATTACAGTACTATCAAACTCTTCAATAAGTTTGTCAGCTCTAACTCTCATCTTACATTCTTTACAATCAAGAAGTGGATCTGAAAAGTTTTTAATATGTCCTGAAGCTTCCCATACTTTAGGATGCATCAATATACTAGCATCTATTTCATAAGCATTATCTCTTAATTGAATAAAAAATTTTCTCCACATATCTTTAAGATTATTTTTAAGTCTTGCTCCTAAGATACCATAATCCCAAGTATTAGCTAAACCTCCATATATTTCACTTCCTTGATAAATAAATCCATATGTTTTAGCAAAGTTAGCTAAATCTTTCATAGTTATTTCTTCCATAATTTACCTCCTTTTATGAAACAAAAAGAGATTCTTATCTGTAAGGACGAGTATTACCCGCGGTTCCACCTTACTTATTCTAAGAATCCCTTTATAACTAAAAGCTCCAGTATTCCACACCTTCACAGCTTTAATAAATTAAATTACATATATTTTAAGTATAATTTTTTTCTTTGTCAAGAATTATAATACATCCCATGACATTCCACTAAGAATATACTTATATGCTTTATCTCTTTCAATAACTATTTCTTTATCTAAATTAGAATAATCCATATAATTTTCTGTAATTATTAAAAGTCTATTTGAATAATCTGCTAAATCTAGTATTTCATTTTCATCTTTTAACTTAGCATCTGTAATTAAATCGCCATATGTTCTAGATGTTATAAATTCTTTTAATTCAACTATATTTGTCTTAGTTACATTATCAAGTTCTTTATCTATTAATCCTAAAACATATAAAAGTACATAAGCTCCTTCAATTCTCCACGAAAGTTCTATAGATAAATCTTCATTTCTATTCTTAATATATTCTTTTTCTTTTGGTGTTAAATAATTATAAACATCATACTTTTTAAGTTCATTTTTGATAGTCTTATTTTTATTAAATATTGTTAAGAATGATGAATCATTATTATCACTGATAATTTCATTTGCAAGTAATATAATTGCTATTGCTCTTTTTAAAATATCACTCTTTTTAATAATTGTAGCATCATAACTATTAACTAAACTTCTAACATCTAACTCTGGTAAATTATTAGCAAGTAATTTACGATTATTTTTATTTTCTCTTGCTATATCTTCAACTTCTCTTTCAGACCCCTCTAATATTTCAACACTATCTAAAATATCAAATAAAGCTTCTTTATAACTATAATCATTACATGAAACTGATATTAAATAATTATTTATATATGTTGTGTAATAAATTCTATTATCAAATTCATTAACATTAATTCTATAGTTATTTATCTCTAATTGTTCAGTTTTATAAGATCCACCTATACTTTCATAATTCTTATCCATCCAATCTTTTAGTTTAGATTCATAAGCTTCTAAAGTATCACATCTAAATGTAAAAAATCTGAAATAAATATTTTTATTAAAAATATCAAATATATTATTACTTCTATCTATCTTTTCAACAAAATCTTTTGGAATAGAAGCTTTTAATAATAAAGTATCTTCTAATTTATGAAACACATCTTTATATTCACCATCTGTATAGTTAACTTGTTCTAACTCATTTTGATTTAAAATATCATTAACTTCGTTTTCTACTATATCATCAGTTATATCTTTATTTATCATATTATTATATGTTTCTTCATATAAATTAAAATCATTCATAGGTAAAGTTAAATTATTTAAATCTAATTCTATATTTACCTTATTATCATCCTCATTTATTTCTTCGAAGTCTTCTATCTTAGGTAAATCTAAATCTGTAAATATTTCATCTGTTAAATCATTTTCTATATCAACAACTTCATCTGCTGGAGTAAATGTATATTCTTCTATAATTATTTCTTCAGGTTCTAAAGTTATTTCTTCTTTTTGATTAACTACATTTAAATTAAATGTTTCATTTAATAATTTTTCTAATTTTTCTAAAAATTCACTGACTTTTTCATAATCTGTTTTATCTATTAAATAATACTTATCTTGATATTTTATTGAAATATATGAATTATCTAATTTTTTATAATTAAAACTAGTAAGTAAATCTTTATATTCATCTACAATATTTTGGAATTTTTCTGATATTA
Organism: uncultured Eubacteriales bacterium; assembly: GCA_905372515.1. Classification (GTDB taxonomy): domain Bacteria; phylum Bacillota_I; class Bacilli_A; order RF39; family UBA660; genus CAJPPJ01. The sequence goes on along the minus strand of CAJPPJ010000009.1, from coordinate 1,347 downwards.
ATTTATCTTTCCTAAATAATACTTTATTTTTGTTATATGCTATTTCATCATCTATAACTGTTAAAGTTATAAGTTTATTATTTAAATAATTTGCATATTTCAAGAAAAATTTAGGCATCTTAATATTTCTATATTTAACTTCTTTTCTAACTATATCTTCTTTTAATTTTATAGAATCTTTTACTTTTGTTTTTTCTTCCTTCTTAACAAGAGCTTCTTTTAATAATGGAATATTTTCTTTTGGAATTATTTTTATACTATCTGTTATCTTATCTAAAATCTTAGATTTTTCATTTAAATCTTTAGAACTACTTATAGCAAAATTAATTATTAAACCATTAACTTCTACTAAGTTATTAACAAAAGTAATTTTGTTTTTTCTAAGTGTAAGTTTATTATCTTTAATATTTAAAATTTCAAAGTTATTTTCTTCTAATTTTCTTTTTGTAAATTTTATATAACTATCTATATTATCTTCTTTTAAAGACATTAATATTACATGAAAATTAGTGTAATCATCTATAGAGAATGAATAAAGTGTATTGTCTTTTAATTCTAATTTTTTAAAAGATTCTTCACCTACTTCCAAAAAATTAGATGGAATATCAAAAGAAAAACCATATTCTAAATTAGTAATTTTAACATTGTATACTTCGTTTTTATAATTGTTTTTCATACTAATTATTCACCTCCAACTTTTCTATATAAAGTGGTTCTTTCAGTTCTCCTTTTGTATATTTTTCTTGTAACTCACTTAAATATTTTTCTCTAAGTTCATTATTTCTTATATAAGCACTTACAAGTACTGAAATACTATAACTCAAATCATCTTCTTTTGTATTATTTATGACAAGTTTTTCTATATAATATTTTTTATCTTCTCCATTTTTAATATCTACATAATACATATTTGATAATAAATTTAACATCTTATCAAAATCTTTTGATACATTTTGATATAAACTATTTTCTTCAAATAATTTTATTAAATAATCTTTAAATGTTAATTTATCTATCATTTGATTAAATATTATATTAAAATCTCTCATTATCTTATCTTTATTAAAATATGATACTGTTGAGAAAATATATCTAGGATATGATAACCAATTATATTTTATTAATGTATCTACAAAGCTAACTTTTTCTACAAATATCTTTTTATCATTAAAGTTTTTAAATGTAGTAGTGTTTTCTACTTCTTTAATATTATAATCTGTTATAAATTCTTCATATAAATTACCATCTAATAAACTATATAATTCATCTAATTTATCTTCATCTTGTTTTTTATTTATAAAATATAAAAATAGTAAGATTGATTTATAAGTTTCATATTTTTCAAGT